>CANDMD010000001.1 GCA_947385725.1 uncultured Lachnospiraceae bacterium
TGGCTGGCGTTATGTAGTCAGGTTACTCGGAAATTTTAACTGTTAAGCAGTATAACCGCAGGAAAAAATCCCACGGAGGTTAGCATGAAGATTATCAAGGACTCCACACCGGTTTCGGACGGCTATCATATGCCGGCGGAATACGAACCTCACGAAGGCTGTATCATGATATTTCCGGAGCGCTCCGACTCCTGGCAGTACGGGGGCTACGCGGCCCGGAAAGCTTTTGTGCAGGTCGCGGAAGCCATAGGGGCTTCGGAGAAAGTGACCGTATGCGCCAGCGCCGCCCAGTATGATAACGCCAGGGCGCTGCTCCCGGAGCATATCCGTGTGGTGGAAATGTCCAGCAATGACGCGTGGGCAAGGGATTACGGTCCAACCTTTGTGAAAAACGCCAGAGGGGATATCCGGGGCATAGACTGGGGATTTAATGCATGGGGCGGGCTCCATGACGGCCTTTATTTTCCCTGGGACAGTGACAATAAGATGGCCAGAAAGATCTGTGATCTTTGGAATAAGGATGTATACGATAAACGCGACTTCATTCTGGAAGGCGGCTCCATTCACGTGGACGGGGAAGGAACCTGTATGGTGACGGAGAATTGTCTGCTCAGTGAGGGGCGTAATCCCCGACTGACAAAGGAGCAGATCGAGGATACCTTAAAAGCCTATCTGGGAGTATCCGCCGTTTTATGGCTGCCCTGTGGAATTTACGGGGATGAAACCAATGAACATGTGGACAATATCTGTGCTTTTGTGAAGCCAGGCCAGGTGGTACTGGCATGGACGGAGGATGAGACGGATGTGCAGTATGGAATGTCCAGGGCCTGCCTGGAGTATCTGAACCATGTAAAAGATGCCAGGGGCAGGCGCATCCAGGTTCATAAACTGCCGCTTCCCAGTCCTGTGACCATCACGGCGGAGGAATGCCAGGGGCTGGATGCGTGCTGGGACGAGCCTACACGCACACCGGGGGAGAGGCTGGCAGCGTCTTATGTCAATTTCTATCTTGCGAACCGGACAGTGGTCATGCCGGGGTTTGGCGATCCCGCGGATGGGAAGGCGAGGGAAATTTTACAGGGATTGTTTCCCGACAGGGAAGTGGTACAGATCTATGCAAGGGATATCCTGATCGGCGGAGGGAATATCCACTGCATTACACAGCAGATCCCTGCAGCGGGTAAAGCGGTATAAACATAAGGAAACGCTTTAATCAGCGTTTCCTAAAGATTCGTTGTAATAGTACACCAAATATTGATATGTATGCTGAAGTATGTTGAAATATGCTGAAATATGCGCGGGGTATAGGAATGAAGAAGGTAACCGTAGCGGCGGTGCAGATGTACTGCAACCGCTCCAGACAGGAAAACATAGAGGCTGCGGACAGGCTGGTGAGGGAAGCGGCATCGAAAGGCGCGCAGATAGTTTTGCTGCCGGAACTGTTTGAGACCTGGTATTTCTGCCAGGAGAGAAATTATGATTCCTATGGGCTTGCCCGGCCAGTGGAGGAAAATCCCGCCGTCTGCCATCTCCGAAAAGTTGCGGCGGAATTAAATCTGGTGCTCCCAATCAGCTTTTATGAGAGGGCGGAGAATGTCACCTATAATTCCGTGGCGGTCATAGACGCGGACGGCAGCCTTCTGGGCGTGTACCGGAAGACCCACATTCCTGATGATCATTTTTACCAGGAGAAATTCTATTTTACCCCCGGCAATACGGGCTTCCGGGTGTGGGATACGGCTTACGGAAGGATTGGCGTGGGGATCTGCTGGGACCAGTGGTTTCCTGAGGCGGCACGGTGCATGGCTCTGATGGGGGCGCAGATACTGCTGTATCCCACGGCCATCGGTTCAGAGCCCATTATCGAGTGCGACAGTATGCCGCACTGGAGACGATGTATGCAGGGGCACGCGGCGGCAAATGTGATGCCTGTGGTCGCTGCAAACCGTATCGGAAGGGAAAAAATCCAGCCTGTAAAGGAAAACAACAACCAGTCTTCCGAACTGGTATTTTACGGATCTTCCTTTATCACGGATGAGACAGGGGAAGTGCTGGAGGAGGCGGGAAGGACAGAGGAGAGGATACTCCTCCGCACCTTTGACCTGGAAGCTATGGAAGAACTCCGCTTCAGCTGGGGACTGTTCCGGGACAGGCGCCCGGCAATGTACAAAAAGATCACAGAATAAGATTCTTGTAAAGATAACCGCTTTTATGCCCTGTAGCTGCTGTAGCTGTTTTTCTTCAGGCGGTTGCGTTCCTTTTTCATAAGATAAGAGTCCAGTCCGGCCACATGATTATTTAAACGGCAGCCGTAAACAGTCCTGCCGTTTTCCAGTTCCTGAATCCGTGCCACCAGGCCGTACAGGTGGAAAGTATATCTCTCGCCAAATTCCTCAATCTGGTCGTTGAGGATCACATGGATCAGGCTGCCGGCCCTGAACTTGACGTCGCTGTCACAGACCACGGCGAAGCCGTTGGAACTGACGTCCCGGATGATGGCTTCATAGGCGGCGCGGTTGGAACCGATCCGGATGGAGGTCTCAATACCCACATAGCAACGGAAATTTTCCCTCCGGTTGTAGGCTACGCTCTCCGCAATAGTAGTGAAGCTATAGCAGAGTGTCCCGTCAGATCTCCGCAGCAAGGTATTTGACACATTCTTAAACAAATGGGGTTTATCATCCCCTGTGGCAGCAAGCACATTCAGGATGACGCCCTTGCCCCGGAAGGATATTGGCTTGCCGTCCTGGAATACGGCGTCCGCAAAAATCATATGTCTCCTGGCATTGATCTCCTGTACCTTGCTGGTAAAAACGAGGGAGTTGTTATTCACGCTGACGAACAGGGTAAGCTCCTGTCCCGGTCTCAATTCTTCAATACGCATAATGTAACCTCTGTCTGTCTTTTACTGCTGCTACTCTATTTCCAATTCAAATTTTCTATCTGTCATGGCAAGCCGGATGCGGTACAGATCATGATCCCACGCGGTCTGCAGCCTGGCGTCCGTGATGGGAAGGACTTCCACTGACGAAAGCTTTGCCCCCGAAAAGGAGGCCTGTGCCAAAGCGCCAAGCTGTATGCAGCCATCCGTCACTTCCGGTTTCTCATAGGTGATAAAATTCAAAATGACATTTTCAGCATCTGTGGCATCTGCCAAAAGAATCCTATTCTTTAGTTTATCAAAAAAAACCCTGCGCGTATAGTGTTTTTTACAAGTTTTCCCAGGATTGCCTTCCATACCGCTTCCCAAACTATCCCTCATGGGATAAGCGCCGGATAGTTCCATGGAGATGCTGCTTTCTGTTTCGTGGAAGGCGGTTTTGACGTCACTGGCGCAGTATTCCGCGCCGTTCTGCTGATCCAGCCCTTCTATGGTGGGCAGATTGTGATAGCAGGACTGCATGGTCCAGATCTCGTATCTGCGGGAGGAAAAGGTTTTCGCCGAATAACTTTCCACACCGATGTCAACGAACAGGGGATGCCCGTTTTTGTATAGGGTAAAGCTGCCCGTGTCATTGTGGTTGTGGCTGTCGTCGTTATCCCCCGCCTTCACCGCAAGGCAGAAGGTATCGTTCCTGGAAAGGAACAGTCCCACGCTGGGGTAATACATATCCCTGTGGGCCGGTGTCCGGGAGGTATCGTGATCCATGACCTCCTGATAGTGGAACAGCGTCTGCATCCTGTAAAAGAGGTTCAGACGGTTGGATTCATCGGCGAAAATATCACCTCCCGCGGCTTTGAAATCCCTGGCGGCAAAGAGCATCAGTTCCGGCTGGCCGGTTCTTCTGCCAAAGAGAAACTCCCGCACGCCGGCGCGTCCCGCCACAGGGGAACAGTCCGCGAAATTAATGTAATATTTGTCATCCACGTGCACATGAAAGATATAGGATGCAATGTTTCTCATCTTGTCCCACGCGTACAATTCCTTTAAGGCGCCGCCTGTGACCTGATCCAATATCCATGCCGCGCCGTCCAGACACAGACCCGCATGGCGGAAATACTGGGCGCCTTCGTCGCAGCAGCCGTCCTCGCCGTAATCCTGCAAAAAGTAGTCAAGGCTTTCCGCGGCTTTCAGGGTGACAGCCTTCAGGGTGTCGTCTTTCATGGCGGCGGCCTTTTCCATGCCGGGAAGGACATCCTGTAGAAAGACGGCCAGCAGCACATTCTGTGTGCACCAGGGAGTCCAGTTGTTCAAAGCCTCCCCGTCTTTTCCCATCCACCAGAAATACTCATGCAGGTATGGAAGGAAAATACGCCGTTCCAGTTCCCGGGCGATGCGTGTATTGATGAAGGGACTCACCTTTTCCAGGCGGCTTCCCAGCAGATAACGGACGCAGGCAAGCTGTGCCCCTGTCTCACAGGCGAACAGATCCAGCACAGGCCGTGTGACATCCGGCAGAATCTCCTGGGGGGTATCGCGGATATAAGAATTGTGGGCGGGAAGCTGCCATGCACTCTCTTCACAGAGGACAAAGATCCCGTTGATGATATCGTCCAGAAAACGCCCCTGATCCTCCAGGCATTCCGCCACAACCAGGGAGTTTAAGGCATATCGCCTCTCAAAATAGAGCTTTTCAAAGTCAACACGGTTCCCGGTGCGCTTGAAATGCATGAAATCAGTGGCTCTGATTACCGGATAATCATAATGCAGGAAGGCTTCTCCCTGCGCAATGAAATCGCTGCGCAGCGTCGGGTGGAGGCTGTCGTAAGCTTCTCTGTCCTCAATCGCGGGGAAAGGCCGGTAGTCCTGCAGCCGGTTATTTTTTCCCCAGAAATTCTCCATTGCTTTTAAAATCCGTTTTTCCATAATGATACCTATGCCTTTCCTTTACACACTTATAAACTGGCTGTTCAGATACTCGGTGGGGGAGACTCCCTCCACCTTCTTGAACACCTTACTGAAGTAAAAGGCGCTCTCAAAGCCCAGCATTTCCGCCACCTCATAGACTTTGAGATTTTCCTCCGCCAGCAGGCGCTTGCTTTCCGATATCTTGCAGGTGTTGATATATTCGGAGAACCCCACGTCATTATACTTGCCGAAAAGCTGGCTCAGATAGTTGGGGCTGATTCCGAATACTGCCGCCACCTCGTTGAGGGAAAGGCGTTCCTTCAAATGGGCGTTAATATATTTTTTCACGTTGGCGACAGTGTGATTCTTATAGTCCTTATGATGACTCTCAAAAAGCTGACACATCTGTCGCTTAAAGGAACTGAGCCAATTGACGATCTGTTCCACGGTAGTCTGTTTATAGATGGAGCGATACCCGTCCGGGTTGTCCCGGAAGAAACCGGATACGATTGTCTCACCGTCCTGGAGCAGGGAGATTGACAGGTATAAAATATTACAGGCGCCGTCCAGAGCCTGTACAAAGTGGTCAGGATGTGACAGGAAAAGCTCACAGAGATTGTCCAGTGTGCGGTTCAGGATATCAGCGTCATACTCTTCAAAAGCCTTGATCAGATCCTGCCTGAACAGGCTGATGTTAAAAGAGTTATGAGAGGCGTCCGGCTTCACACATTCCTCAAAAAAAACAATGGGGTTTTCCTCCTCCGTGGAGAGGTTTGCCTGCCTGGAGCACTGATAGGAGTCGCAGATGGCAAGGGGAGCGTCCACCATGCTGCCGATACCGCAGCGGAAGGACACGTTGTAGTACTTTGTCAGGGTCTCGCTGATGTTGGCCAGAATCTCCTTTAGTTCCGCGCCATATGGGAAGCTGTCGGTCTGACCCGCCTCATAGCAGAAGATCAGGGCGAAGTGCCTGGTGTCCAGGGAAAGGCAGAAACAGGGGCGGTATTTTCCGGCCAGTTCCTTTAACATCTGCATGGAAGTAGAAAACAGGGACAGCTGTTTCTCCATGGGCAGGGAATCTGCCTGATTGCCGGTCATTGCCCCATAGCAGCACACGTAACCGTCATAGTGGAAATCCAGATTCAGGTCCTTGCTTTGCAGAAGAAACTGTTCCTCTGACTCAAACAGGTTATTGATCAGACGGATAAAAAACTTGTCATAAAAGGGATGCACAATGCTCTCCGGCGAACTGCTCCTGTTCGCCGATTCCTGTATCCGCTTCAGCACCCTTCCCACGGCCTCTGTCAGGGAAGCGGGTGTGAGCTCCATTTTCACCAGATAATCCGTCACCTGGTAAGTGAGTGCCTCCTTTACCATATGGAAGTCTTCATAGCTTGTCAGGATGATAAAATAAGGGTATTCGTCGCCGTACTGTTCCCTGCACTTCCGGATCAGCTCCAGGCCGCTCATAACCGGCATTTTTACATCCGTGATCACAATGTCCGGCGACTGCTCATATATGATTTTGAGGGCAGCCTGTCCGTTGACCGCGGCGCCGATCACCTTGATATCCAGTTCCGCCCAGTTCAGCATGGACTTAATGCCCACCTGGACAAGGGGTTCATCATCCACAATCAGTAATTTATACATAATCTCTCCTCACTGTCCCTTTCCGTCTTAGGCAATTGCGATAGCCTGAATTAGAGTGGCGTCCCAAAGCCTGTCTGCCAGATGTGGGTTTCGCAATTGCCTGTCTTTACATCCGGCATGGGAGGTGGATGGACATGGTGGTATATTCGCCCTCCACGCTTTCTATCGTGATACCGTAGGACTCCCCAAATTCGTATTGCAGTCTCTTATGTACGTTGCTGACACCTATTTCCCGGAAGAAATCAGTGCTGCTGTCATCGTTTGACAGAAGGATCTGGGCGGCTTTTTCCGGGGACATGCCGATCCCGTCGTCTGTCACGTCGATACGGATGGACGGCGGGCTTTCTTCCGTCAGCCTTTCGTAAAACACATGGATCAGGATATGTCCCGCACCCTTGGGCTCCACACCGTGGAAAATAGCGTTTTCCACCAGGGGCTGCAGGGTGAATTTAATGATCTGGCACTGTAACAGGGAATCCTCGTCCACCCGTATCTCCATAGTGATGGTGCCGCCGTAACGATAACTCTGGATGGTAAAGTAATCCTGTAACAGGGACAGCTCCTCTTCGATGGGAACCAGAAGCTTCGTCCCTTTGGAAATGCTCTTCAACAATTTGGCCAGAGCGGTGGTCATCTCTGAGATTCCCGCGGAACCCTGGATGGTTGCCATCCATTTGATGGAATTTAAAGTGTTATAAATAAAGTGGGGATTGATCTGGCTCTGGAGCATTTTATATTCCAGGTCTTTCTTCTGTTTCTCGTCCTCCAGCCTACGGTTCATCAGCAGATAAACATTTTCGGACAGATCGTTGATACCCCTGCCGATCTCACCCAGCTCGTGGTTCCATTCAATAGAAGGATCCCGCTCAAAATCGCCGTCCGCCACCCGCAGCATCTTGGCCCTGATCCTGGAGACGGGCACATTGATCATACGGTTCAGGGTGATCATCAGCAGAATACCGATCCCCATGATGCTGACCAGTGTGCCACCAAGGATAAACCACAGCAGGCGTCTCTGGTCACGCAGCTCGGAGTCGGAAATGCTCTGTCCGATATAGCAGTCGGGCATGTTCAGGGGAGATACCACTACCAGGCGGGTTTTTCCGTTTTCCTCGATCTCGCAGACGCGGATATTGTCGATCAGTGCGGAGGAGGAAAGGTCACGTGTCAGCGTATAATCAGTGTCTGTTTCGGTCAGCCTGCCGTCCTGGTATCTGTAATTGTGTCCGCCAACGGACAGGTACATATAGCTGTCTTCCGCCACGGAATACCGGTTCAGTGCGTTTGTAAATAAATCCGAGGATATTTCCAGAAAGAGGATTCCGCCCCGGATGGAATTGTACTGATAAGTAATGGGTCTGATGACGGGAAGTATGTTTTTCCCGTTTCGGTAAAAGGGATCCTTCACAAACCCGGTGGAAAAATCATAGCTGGATGCTTCCAGCAGTGTGTTGAAATAGGGCAGTTCAGGCACTTCGGCTGCCAGATCCGCGGTGGAGGAATAGGAGGCGCTGACAATCTGCAGGAAGTGTTCCCGGGTGATCACGGCAAGCCTGTTGATGTAGTCCTTTGACGGATTATTACTGTATTCCTCATAGATGCGGTCGTAAGTGGATACGGACAATACGGAGCCGGGATTTGGGTTCTTCTGTATATATGTGGCAATATTTGCATTGGTCTGACAGAAACGCACGATCTGTGAAATATCGTCCATGCTGCTGTTCATGGAATCCGAAAGCAGCTGCAGGCTTGCCTCCGTGGAGTGGATCAGGCTGTTCTGCAGATAGTTCTGAAAGATGTAATAACTGACAGAACTGATGATGACGCACATACAGAACAGACAGGATGTAGTGATGAGCAGTATCCTTTTCTGGATTCTGCCTATGGGAAACCGGATATTCTGTTTCAGTCTGTCCGCCGTTTTCGTGATGATAACCGTACCTTTCCGCAGTTTACCGGAGAAGCGCTGCCGAGAGCGTTTTCCTGACTGTCATTGACAAATATATTTTATCACAGATTCCGGAAAATGGTATCATTCTTTTTGCAGGCAGAAACACTTGACAAACATTTCAGATGTGTTATAGTACTAAATGCAAATAAGTCGCATTTGCATTTGAGACTATTTTTGTGGAATGGAGACACATTATGTGGGATGTTTTTTTAGATACGCTGCTGGATACGGTAAAGCTGGTTCCCTTTCTGCTGGTGACCTATCTGGCCATGGAATACCTGGAGCATAAGACAGGGCAGAAGGCGCAGGGACTGGTGCGGAAAGCGGGAAGGTTGGGGCCTGTGATCGGCGGCGTACTTGGGGTAGTGCCCCAGTGTGGATTTTCTGCGGCGGCATCCGGTCTGTACGCCGGAAGGGTGATTACGCTTGGGACACTGCTGGCGATTTATCTGTCCACTTCTGACGAGATGCTGCCGATCCTGATTTCGGAGCAGGCGCCTGCGGGGACGATAGCGCTGATCCTGCTGGCAAAGGCAGCGATAGGCATGGTTGCGGGCTTTGTCATTGATATTGCTTTTTCTTCCCGCAGGGAGGAAGACCATCACATTCATGAGATCTGTGAGCAGGGGCACTGTCATTGCGGGGAGGGAAGTATTTTCCGCTCAGCGCTGGTGCATACGGTGCAGATCAGCGGTTTCATCCTGATCATCACCTTTTTGCTGAACCTGCTCTTTTTCCTTGTGGGAGAGGATGCCCTGGCGGGACTGATCCTGAACAGGAAGGTGCTGGGGCCTGTCCTGGCAGGGCTGGTGGGTCTGATCCCCAACTGTGCGGGTTCTGTGGCGATCACCCAGCTGTATCTGGAGGGTGTGATCGGCACGGGAGCCATGCTGTCGGGGTTGCTCACCGGTACGGGGGTAGGGCTGCTGGTTCTGTTCCGGGTGAACCATGACAGGAAAGAAAATCTGATGATCCTGGGGATGCTATATTGTATTGGCGTTTTGACCGGAGTTGTGGTAGGATTAATGGTATGAAGGATATGGAGAAAAAGGAAGAGACAGGATACCCGCAGGGGATAAAGTGGACAAAGCAGCGTAAAAATGTGTATGCTGTGTTACAGGAGGCGACAGAACCGCTGACGGCGGTGCAGATCTATCATCTGTCGGAAAAACTGGCGGAGGGCGGGGAGTATGCGCTTTCCACGATTTACAGGATCCTGGCCGCATTTGAGGAAAAGGGGCTGGTATCAAAGACCACCTGGATGGGTGACGGCACCGTGGTCTACGAACTGAACAGGGGAGAGCATACCCATTATGCGGTATGTCTGGAATGCCATAAGAGAATTGCCCTGCAGAGTTGCCCCTTTGCCCATATTCATTTGGATCAGGAGACAGACGGCTTTACGGTGACGGGGCATAAGCTGGAACTGTATGGATACTGTAAGGATTGCAGGAAGGAATGAGCATAATTTGGTATGAGTATAATCTATAGAGGCGGAGGTACTGCATGGGAATTTATTTAAACCCAGAAATGATAGTTTCAGGAAAGCAATTCGATCGGAGATTTATGTGGATAAAACCGGATTGATTGCTTACACAAATAAATATCTGTGTACGGATCAAAAATTCATCTGTGTCAGCAGGCCGCGGTGTTTTGGAAAATCCATGGCGCTGAATATGCTTTGGGAATATTCCATGACAGACCCGATTGATTTTGAGGAATATACAAACAATTAATGCCGATTAAGGCAGACATGGAGGTAGGAAAATGAAAACAGAAAAAAACCGTATCTGGAACGCGAATGGGGATATTGAACTGGAGGCGGCCGCAGACGGCGTGAACAGGAAGATCCTGTCGTACACGGATGAACTGATGATTGTGGAAAACCATTTTGCCAAAGGCGCGGTGGGCGCCATGCATCACCATCCCCATACGCAGATTACCTATGTGGTGAGCGGGCAATTTGAATTTACCATTGCCGGCGAGAAAAGAATCGTCAATCCCGGGGACAGTATGCTGAAAAAGGACGGGGTCGAGCATGGCTGCGTCTGTTTGGAAGAGGGAATTCTGCTGGATATCTTTACGCCCATGCGAGAGGATTTCGTCTAAAGATGACTGTCGGAGAACAAGCTTCCCTTCCCGTAACCTATCGAGAGTACGTATTTTCACAGGATTTCCCGATGCTTTTCGTGCAGGGAACCCGGATTTCGGATCATGTGGATTTTATCCATTTTCACAATTGCATTGAGATTGCCCTGTGTGAAAAAGGCTCCATGACATGGAATCTTGAAAATACATATATGCAGGTAAATGCGGGGGATTTTCTCTTTTTGCCCCCATTTTATACACATGCGTCCTTTTTCCCACCCCAGGAGGACGCCAATGTGTGCTGCCTTTTTTTTCTTTGATCCGCAGGAGGTTCTGACGTCCTTTTACCCGAAGGGGCTGCCAGAAGAATTGCTCTGGTATCGTTATGCGGACTTCCCGAAAATTTTCAGGGAGAGTGATTTTCAGGAAGAAACCAGATTAATCCGTCTGATCATGGAAACGATTCTACGGAAAGAAGAATCCCCAGGTCTTCCGCAATGAGAAGCGGGAGATCCTGAAGTCCGCGCCCAGATATGCTCCTTATAAAGCAAGCGGGGAGCCCTGTCTGACGTGCCGTCTATAGTTCACACTCATTCAGGACCACGACTGCCATAGCATATATTTTCATCGCTTCTGTCAAAAGCCGCAGGTTCAGCCCTTCATCCGGCTCATGTGCGCCGCCGTGACCGGGGAGGAAAAGCTGCTTTTTGATCCGCAGGTCTTCTTCCGATTCCTTCATACCGCCCACCCCGTAGGCAAAGGCTCTGGGCAGTTTCCTGGCATAGGTTCCGCCGCCCATGACAAAGCTTTCCGAACTGCTGTCCGTAATCTCATTGTAGAGATCCGTGAGAAGCTGTACCGCGGGGTGTTCCTTGGGGAAGTAATTAGGGGCGGAATCCCGCTCCAATATCCAGGTTAGATTGTTTTCCGCGGCTGCCTGTGCCAGACTTGCAGAGAGGGCATTCCTGTCCGCCGTGATGACATATCGGATGTTAAAGTGGAGGGAAATCTGTCCTTCCTTAAGTCCCAGTACGGTGGCGGCACAGGTGGTTCTGCCGGATACTTCGTCATTTCCGGCAATGCCGGTGTGTTCCCCGTGATATTCCTGAGAGAGGTAAGCCAGCCTGCGGAACAGTTCCCTGTCTTTTTCCGGCAGCGGGGTCAGTCCGCCCAGAAAACGCATCAACTCGTGAATGGCATTTACGCTTCCCTCCGGAAAGGCGCTGTGCCTGCTTTTGCCTGTGGCGGTGATAAGGATGGTATCTTTTTCTATTTTTGCTGTAATCCAGGGGGAATCCTGTGTTTCTGCATCTGCGCCGTGAGGCGGATCAGGGACAGCTTGTGTGTCTGCGTCATGCCGTGAATCAGAAATAGTCTGTAACGCCTCCGCCAGTTCCGGGGTGGATTTCAGCACCACATGGGCGGAATCGGGAATCATATTGCTGGCGCTTCCGCCCTCCAGTTCCAGTATCAGGCCGCTGACGGAGATGAGGTACTTCCTGGAACCGCCGTCCCCGTAAGGCCCCGGTTTGGTTATATTTCATTGTTTCGCATCTGTTTTTCTGATTCATGTCAATAGCCATGTCTTTCTGAAATTATATTTCCTTTGCATGTTTCTCCAGGGCTTCCCTGACCCAGATCAGCCTTTCGTGATCGATATCCGAGGGAACGGTGCAGTCGGCGCCGAAAACCACGCCGATGCTTCCTGTTTCCGTTAAAAGCCTGTCCACTTCCTTTTCAATGGCTTCCCTGGTGCCGGAGTAGAGCAGACCTTCCTTGCGATTGTCAAAACCGCCCATGACACAGCGTCCGCCGAAAAACCTTTTGCCCTCCGCCAGGGAAAGGTTTTCCACATAAACGGCCCAGTTCACAGCCTTTGCGGGATAGTCCTGCCATACTTCGATCCGGTTGGGATCTCCCGCCCTGCCGCAGCAGTGCAGGATGTTATTTTCACTTAAGGTGTTTGCGTATTTCAGCACATCCAGGTTTGAGGGCCTTACCAGCCTGCGGTATTCCTCCTCGGTAAAGCGGAAGGTTTCCGCGTTCTGTACGCAGTAGTAAATGCCGTCGCAGCCCGCCTCAGTGATCAGTTTCCGCACCAGGGTCTTGATATCCTCCGCAATGACCTGGAAAGCATGGCACACTGCTTCCGGCTTCGCCTTGAGATGGCTCATCAGGAGTTCCTCGCTGGTGCCGAAACGCATCAGGGACATGGGGCAGAACACATTGTAAAAAACGCAGCATTCCCCCTTTGCGCCTTCCACCACCCTTTTCGCGCGGAGTACCTGGTTGGCGATGTAGGGATGATCTTCCCCCAGGGGGGGTAAGACCGAACCAGTCTTCCGGGCAGGTAACCTTTTCAATGTAAGGATTGGGATAATTAAAGTAACCGTCACACATGACCTTGATCATGTCCATACCCGTCTCCCGGAACAGTTCCAGATGCTGGTCCACGGTTTTCTGCCCGAAATCGTCATCGGGGGAGAAATGATACCAGAAGCCCATGGGAACCCTGTCCACCTCCCGGTTTTGAAATGCTCTTAAAAGTCTTTCTTTTTTCGTCATAGCAGCCTCCATATATTTTTATTTTTTATGACTCTTTTGCCATCATCATGTCCAGTATGACATGGTCGGTAACGCGCATCCCGTTGTTGCCAAGATTGCCCAGATTGCAAATGGTTTCCTCCACATCCCCGCAGACAATGCCATCGTGGTCGGGAGCCTCCACACCCTCCAGTGCCAGGTAAGCGCACTGTATTGCCCCTGCCACTGAGGCGGCTATCTTCAAAGCACATCCGGCTTTTGCGCCGTCGCAGATCAGACCGGAGATATCCGCTACCATGTTTTTTACGGCGCACTCCACACTTCTGTCATCGCCGCCCAAGGCGCACACAATCTCCCGTTTCATAATACGGATCATTCAGCGTTGATGCTTTCTTTTTCAAGTGTCTGCATTTCCATGTCTTTTCTTCCTGCCTTTTCCATTGTGTGCATTCTGGTGATGTTCAGAAGTCTGTAATTTCTGCTCTTATTGTCAACTTGCTTGCTTTTTTTGTGGTTTTCGCTATACTTTTATACATATTATACAGCGGCTTTCGCCTTTCAGCTTGCCGCTAAGGAGTTGAAAACTATGCAGAAACGATCATCAGGGCATTTGCCGCTTACGTATCGGCCTTATGATTTTCCGGCTTCCTTTCCTGTATTGGTTTTTTTGGGGGATTATTGGATCAATGGCGTTTCGACACCGGAATTTTTGCATTTTCATAATGGAATAGAGATCGGACGCTGTCTGGGCGGCTCGGGGAGATTTTATTGTGGGGAATCGGACAATTATCCATATTGTTGCGGCGACTACAGCATTATTTTTCCCCAGGTTCCCCACATTGTGGTCAACGACTCCGAGCCTTGTGTCTGCGAATATCTGTATGTGGAGCCGAGGCTGCTTCTGCAGAAGGATGGTCATGGATGTGATATGCTCTGGCAGTTTTTCTATATTCCTCAGAAATTGCCGATCATCATCCGGAGAGAGGAGTATCCGGTGCTGCATTTCTTTATTTCCCGGATCTTTCAGGAATTCCATGAAAAAAGAGCCATGTATCAGAGGATGGTACATGGTCTGTTGGTGGCGCTCTGTGCGGAGATGAATCGCCTGACACTTATGGCGGATCAGGAGGACGGTTCGTCGGAGAATCTGACCAGCGCTCATTTTTACATCCGAACGGCTCTTACCTATATTTATGAGCACTATTCGGAAGCCATTTCCATACAGGAACTTTCCGCCCGATGCTGTATCAGTGAGAGTCATTTCCGCAGACTGTTCCGGCAGGTGGTGGGGATCAGCCCTTTGGAGTATATCCAGCACTACCGCATCCGGCAGGCCTGCCACCTGATCTACCTGAACCACGAGCCGATCAATATGATTGCGCGGCGGACGGGTTACCGCAGCCTGTCCAGCTTTAACAGGCAGTTTCAACAATATATGCACAGCTCCCCCACAAGCTACCGCAGGGAGCATTTGCTGGATCCTGTACAGAATGAAGTGCTTTCCTATGAAGACAGCGCAACGAAGCATATTTTTCAGATTTGAAATGTTCATGGACATTTTATATACGTTATCTGGCTGGGTTTTCGCAAAAAGTCTTTTCACAAAAAAGCTTTCACGAACAGTCTTTCACTTCAGCTTTCACAAAAAATTAATAAAAATTTAAAAAAGGGGTTGCATTTCTTAAATAGATATAATATAATAACACTTGCGTTGCGAAAGACAAGCGCAAAATATTAAAATGCACCGCTAGCTCAGTTGGTAGAGCACCTGACTCTTAATCAGGGTGTCCAGGGTTCGAGCCCCTGGCGGTGCACACACTCCTCCCTGGAGGGGCATGAAGTCTCAGGATTTGCATTTTTGCAGGTTGTGGGGCTTTTTTTTACACAGGGAAATACAGCGGCCTGAAAAACTCCTTTTTCTGTCTGAATTGTGATATTATAGTGCCTTCCGATTGTTTCGCCCAGCTGTTCGACAGTCCCGATAAAGGTAATCTTGCCACTGGAAAGAATCGCAATCCGGTCACACAAATTTTCAACCTCTGTCATATCATGGCTTGCTAATAGGATTGTCTTTTCCATTGCTTTTAACTGCCGGATCTGCTCATGTAAAGATAATCGTCCTTCCACATCAAGTCCTGCTGTCGGTTCGTCAAGAAACAGGATATCCGGATTCCGTGTTAAGGCGAGTGCTAAATGAAGCCGCCGTTTTTGTCCGGTTGACAACTGATAATACTGTTTTTTGGCAAACTCATAAATACCGAGGGCATCAAGCATTGTTTGATCAAGGGGTATCTTATTCCATTTGGATCTTCCTTCACTCATGGCAGATGGGGAAAGCAAGCCCTCTCTGTCGTAATGCTGTAATGTCCGTACAGTAACATCCATTTTCCCCGCAATCTCACCAACGGTCATATAGCCTTTTGGCATCGCTTTATGTTTATCCATATCTCACCTCCTCGTATAGTATATCTTATTACGCTGCGTCACGAGCAGGCGTTTTTGTGAAGATTTCAGAAAAAATGTGGCCAATAGTGTAAAGAGGTAAATTGACGGCACTTTCTGCTGTGATGAAACTTTTCCCCGGGAATCTCGTTTATATGAATGAAATGATTTAAAACAGATTGCAGGAGGGAAAAGTTATGAGGAAGATCACTTTATTGGCCACAGGTATTGCTTTGGGCATCGTATTATACGGATGCAGCGGAAAGGATCCGGCGGCTGACGGGGGACAGGCAGTTTCGCTGCAGGATATGGCGGTGGCTGTGAATGGTCAGGGGGACGTATTGCAAAGCGGCACGCAGGAAGCGGGACAGTTGAAAAGCGCACAGGGGGAAATACAGCCGGGCGGTGTGGCGGGAGAAACCCTGCCCGGGGAAGCGGGAACGGCAGCAGGCACAGGGGAATCCGCACAGCCCGCAGCGACTCCGGCAGCATGGGACACCCATGGCCGCGAACTGGAGGAAATCAAAGATTATCTGGCTCAATTTCCTGACACTTTGCAGGAAATATCGAAAGCGGAGTGTTATGTTGTACTGCATGGCAATGAATACAGTGGAAGGGAATATCTGGATTCCTTTATGGAAAATGTGCGGACGGAAGTCCCGGATGAACTGGTGATTGTGCAGTTTACTGTGGAAGGGGATCCCATTCTGGTTTATTTGAATTATGACGCGGAGAACGTCTACTGTGTGGAGGATGCTTCCAGGGACGCCTGGGCGGGGAACGGTGAGAAATACTTCGAAAAGGATTATGATTCTGTCTGGCTTGCGGGAGAGGCAGATACGGATGGAAATTTCTATTTATCCCTCTATGCCCTGCAGGAGCAGGATATGGTGGTGGAAGTATTTACTGCATCAACGGAGCATCCGCTTGTGTGCGGTCTGCCTCTGGCGGAAGATTCTGCCATAAACCGGACCACGCAGACGCAGCCGGATTCAGAGGTGGAATCAAAGCTGCCTTCGTTTGAAAGGCTTGACAATGGAGAGGGAAACTGTATAGAACTGCACGATCTGCCGGATTGGGCGAAACCGCCTGCGCCTTGATCCTGCGAAAGCGATACAGGCTTCCGCGCGGAGGAGGAGATGGGTTATGAAAAAGAAAGCATGGGTCGCTATACTGACAGGTATCTTGCTTCTGGGAACTGTTATAGTTGTATGGAGTGCCTGGGGGCATTTGATTGTCGGCAGAAGACCGTTCCGAAATCTGGATCCATCGGAAATCCTGTCGGCTACAGTAAGACTGACACCGCCGGATAAAACGATCCGGATCACGGACATAGAGGAGTTGACAGGCTGTTTAAAGGATGTGGTTGTCTATAATAAAGATAATTCCTATACGGAGTATGCCGGACAGGGGGTTACCTTTACCCTGATGCTGGCAGACGGTAAACAGGCGGAGGTTATGGCATATCATCCGTTCCTGGTGATGGATGGCGTTGGCTATCGGACGGAATATGAACCGTGCGAGGCGCTCCATGCATATGCGAACAGATTGCTGCAGGATGAAAATGCCATTGTAATATTGGAAGAACCGCCTCAATTGACACTCCTGTGCGATCACACAGCTTTTGGCGCACTGCGGGGGACTTATTCGTGGCAGAAAAGAATTAGTGACGGAACTTCGACGGCAATAGAAGCCGACGGAGCCCATCCGCTGGACTGTAAAGACCGGTTGCTCAAATTTGATACGACGGAAACAACAGTCACTTTGGATTTTAAGGAAAAGCCCGATGCCATTTTAAGCGTCCAGTGCTGGAGCGAGGATCATTGGGGGAATCCCGATGCAGACAGTGAAGGCGTAGTCATGGATGGGTATGAAATGGAATTAAAACCGGGCGGATATATTTATGAGATCATCGCTGAATGGAGTACGGAAGAGAGCGGCTATGGAGGCAGGGCACACTATTCCTTTTACGTGGAAGCTTTAGGGAAACGCTGATGAAAGAGTTTCCTTAGAATAAGAATAAAATTTTGACAGTATGGCAGCGGTTTCCCTGGCGGAAACCTGCTGCCTTTGTATTTTACAGGAAATTCCGTCACAGTGAGGGAAGAATGCGCGGCCCCGTACAGAGGGATACTCCTCCTGCTCGATTATCTGGAAATTATGCACAGGCAGCATGTTGTTTTTCACACCCACGCCACCGCGAGGTGTTTTCACACGTCTTTTGCGTGCAAAACCAGGGACAGCTGTGCGCGAAACCACTGTTTACGGTTTTTGTGCATATGTTGCTGGTCACGGAGTGAGCAGTAACGGCGGTATGACGGCGGGAGTACATTTTGGGATTTAAGTGTTGACACAGGAATTATGCAAGCGTATAATATGTTACACGGATGTATAACAAAAGATACGGAAACGCATGGATCGATATGATCAGATACAAAACAATAGGAGGTGTTTTACATGGGCAATATTCAGAAAAGGCTGGGAGAAGCGGAACTGGAGATCATGCAGGTGATCTGGAACAGTGCAGGTCCGGTTACTTCAAATTACATTCTGGCAGAAATAAAAGGGCAGAGGAAATGGCAGCTTTCCACTTTGATGACTTCACTGGCGCGACTGTGTGACAAGGGATTTGCCAGCTGTGACCGTTCCACAGGCAGTAACCTGTATACGGCGGTTATTCCGGAAAATGAATATAAAGCCGGTGCCAGCAGGCATTTTCTGGAAAAACTGTATGGTAATTCCATACAGAATATGATAGCTTCGCTGTACAGCAGCAAGGATATCAAAGCTTCTGATGTGGAGGAACTGCGGAGTTTTCTGGACAAAATGGAAGAAGAGTATTTAAGGGGGAAATGAGAATGACACATATTTTTCTGGCAGTCATGGAAATTTCGATATCGATCAGTCTGCTGATAGCAGTGCTGCTTCTACTTACCCCTTTTTTAGACAGGCGATATGCCGCGAAATGGAAATATTGGATCTGGATATTTTTGGCATTGCGGCTTATCCTTCCCTTTCACGGGGCGGATGTGAGAGCCGTGGTGGATGCCTGGTCACAGAAGGAATCCCGGTTTGAACGGAGGTTAGGGGAAAGGGATACGGAAGGTCTTCCCGAACAGACCATGCCTCAGGGCAGAATTATAATCGAGATACCGGCACGGATGATGACTCCCATTGCGCCTTCTTTCGAGGAAAACAAAATGCATGTCACTCCGCTGGATATGGCTGCGTTTATCTGGATGATGGGAAGCCTGGCATTTATGGTAACACATCTGATCAGCTATGTCCGCTATAAAAATCTTGCATTAAAAAGAGGAAGCATAGTGAGAGACAAAGGGATCCTGCGCCGGGTATTTGAACTGAAACGGGAACTGCAGATAAAGGATTCCGTGCATATCATAGAATATCCGGAAGCTGCCAGCCCCATGGTGATCGGCTTTTTGCAGCCGGTTCTGATCCTGCCGGAAACGCAGTACGATCCGGTGGAACAGTACTTTATCCTGAAACATGAACTGGTTCATCTAAAGCGAAGGGATGTATTTATCAAATTGCTTCTGGTGGCGGCAAATGCGGTGCACTGGTTTAATCCTTTTGTCTGGATCATGCAGAAGGAAGCGGCTGTTGATATGGAATTATCCTGTGACGAGAGAGTGACCCAGGGGGCGGATCATGCAGCGCGGAAGGCATACACGGAAACTTTATTGTCTACGCTTCACAGGCGATGTGCAGGGAGGACTGTCTTATCGACACAATTTTATGGAGGGAAGAAGATTATGAAGAAACGTTTTGAAAATATTTTGCTTAAAACAGGTAAGAAAAATGGTGCGGTCATTCTGATGTGTGCGGTTCTGCTGACCTTGAGTCTGGGAACACTGGTAGGGTGCTCGGTTACAGGCGGAAATGGGGGAAATACTTCCGGCCAGGCGGGAAGTGGGAACATAGAAGGTCAGACCGGTCTGGCGCACAGTGGAAGTGCAGAGGGTACACCGGATCAATCAGGAGGTGGACAGTCTTCATCCGGGACGGACGTGACTGATGCATCTAATACAGGAAATAACTTGACAGATGGAAATAATTTTTCAGGGGAAATCCTCGTTTACATTCATGAATTTGACGGGGCAACGCTTGCCTATGATGCGATTGAATGGGTTCAGGTGCCCGGTGAACGGGCGGCGGAGCTTGGGCTGACAGAGGATGATGCGCCTTCCGGTTTCAGTATTTATAACGCGGAATCGGTGACGGAAGAACTGCCTCTTGCGAGTGACTGCACCTGCACGCTTTTGGACTGGACGGCTAATTATGTGGAGATGCAGGTTACAACGGAGGAATTAAAGGATATTCTGGCGGAGCGCGAAGGCACTGCCATTCCGTATCACCTGACAATCCAGGGAAATGAGATCATTGGTATTACAGAACAGTATGTGCCATAGTGACAGGATGGAAGGTGCTCGTCGTTACCAAGATGGATCAGGACAGCTGGCGCAGTCCTTATGGAAATATCAAACCGATTATTCCATATATATAATATAAACATTGACAGTATTCCACATGTATAATATAATATGCAATGTATCAGAAGATAGGACATTGGAAAGGAATACGCAAATGTTAAAACATGGGATTCTGGGCTTGATCAATTATCACGAAATGACAGGCTATGAAATTATGCAGGCATTCAGGGACTCCCTGAATTTCTTCTGGACGGCACAGACGAGCCAGATCTATCGGGAGTTACAGACGCTGGAGGAAAAGAAATGGGTCAGCAAGACTTTTGTACCGCAGCAGGGCAGGCCAAACAAAAATGTGTACTCCATTACGGAGGAGGGAAAGTGTGAGTTGGTCAGATGGCTCTCAGACGGCAATCTGGGTCTGAATTTCCGTACACCGATCCTGATGAAGGTTTTCTTCATGGGTGAACGAAGCAGGGAGGAGAACATACGCTATTTTGAGGGATTGAAATCTTATTGCGAAATATTTCTGGAAAGTCTTGCAGCTGTGCCGGAACATATAGAAACCTACAGTTCTTATCTGGACGACAGGGATAAATCCCTGTATTGGAAAATGACGGTGGAATACGGATGCAGGGAAATGCAGATGTATATAGATTGGGCACAGGACTGTATTGATCAGCTGAAGGCTTAACAGAGAGGTGGATGTTAATAAGATGAAAATTCTGGTCATAAACGGAAGTCCCAAGGGGGACAAGAGCAATACATACAAATTGACAAAAGCTTTTCTGGCAGGAATACAGGAAGGCGCAGAAGAAAAATCAAATGCAAAAGGAGTCCCCGAGGCAAAAATGGTATTGGAGGGAAAAGCCGGGCAGAGACCAAAGGAAGCGCTGGAAATAGAAGAGATCCAGGTTACCCGGCTTGACATACATCCCTGTCTGGGCTGTTTTTCCTGTTGGGATAAAACCCCCGGAAGCTGCTGTATGCAGGATGATATGGGGGAGGTGATCCGGAAGCTGCTGTGGGCGGATGTGACCATATGGAGTTTTCCGCTGTACTATTATACCGTGCCTGGCGGACTGAAAAATCTGATTGACCGGCAGCTTCCCATGGTGCTGCCTTTTATGGTGGAAAATAAAGACGGCACAGGCAGTGGAAGCCATCCGGCCAGGTATGATATGTCCGGAAAGAAAACAGTGCTTATTTCCACATGCGGGTTTTATGCGGCGGAAGGGAATTACGATGGTATATACAGCCTGTTTGACCATATCTGTGGCAAAAACCAATACACCTCCATTTTTTGCGGGCAGGGGGAACTGTTCAGGGTGCCGGAATTATCCCGCAGAACCGATCAATATCTGGAGTATGTCCGGAGAGCGGGGAAAGAGTACCTTATGGGCGGTATTCGGCCGGAGACGGAGGCAGAGTTGAACCGGCTGCTGTATCCCAGGGAAACATTTGAAGCCATGGCAGATGCAAGCTGGGGTATCAGCAGGGAAAATGGGGAAAAAGAGTCAGATGCGCTGGTATTTACCAGACAAATGGCGGCTCTTTACAGGCCGGAAAGTTATCCCGGCCGGGAACTGGTGCTGGAAATGCAGTATACGGATTTAGGGGAATGCTATCAGATCGTCCTGGGGAAGGAGGGCAGCCGGGTGATAACGGATGGCTTTATGGCTGCCACCACCAGGATCGAGACACCGATTACGGTATGGCGTTCCATTGCGGCAGGGGAGATCCGGGGGGATGAAGCACTGATGAAACAACTCTACAGAGTAAAGGGTGACTTTGACCTGATGCTGAAATGGGACACCTTTTTCGGAGGCCCGGGCAGCAGTGCGGAAGGGAATTCAAATGCAGCGGGCGGTGGAGACAGGCCGGGAACCGGGGGAGGGATCCACATCCCCCGAAAAGCCACCGATATGAAGATTCTGCTGTTTCCCTGGATGGCGTTCTGGATATTTCCGGCCATCCATAATAAAACCGGATGTTTGGTCAGCATTGCTGTCTGCGCACTGGTGCCGCTGTTTTTCTACCAGAATAAAAAGACGTTTTATGATGTGTTAAGCGGTGTGCTGGTCAGTGGATTTTCCATGGCAGTGCTGCTTGGTTTGTCTGACCGGATTGTTCTGCCATTGTCTTATCTGACCTTCGGAATTATGTGGACAGTCACCTGTCTGGGGAAAATCCCCCTCACGGCACATTATTCCATGAATGATTATAATGGGGAAGATGCCTTGAAAAATCCGCTTTTTATGAAAACAAACCGAATCCTTACCCTGGCGTGGGGAATCTTATACCTTTTGACGCCGGTCTGGACCTATCTCTTAATGGGAACCGGTCTGAAACCATACACAGGTGCGATCAATTCCATAATGCCTATTTTCATGGGAATTTTTACTGTATGGTTTCAGAAATGGTATCCGAGGAAGGTGGCAGGAGGAAACTGACCTCCTGTCCGAAGGAGAATAAGGGGCAGGAGGCTTGGCTGGACGGAAATCAGGAAGCTGCCGAAACACCTCCAACGGTCAGCTGCAGACCTTTAAGATCTCCGTCAGTTCATAGTGACAGGCATTCAGCTGCAGCCCCTGGACTGCCAGCTGCTTTGCCTGTTCTTTTTCGTTTTTTCCCAGATGGCCAAGGGCAGCCATGAGACAGCAGTGAACCCGGTTATTTTTGTTCAGGTCGCCCTCAAAGATCAGGAAGTCGGGCAGGGAGACTGCAAAGTATTCAATCTTCACTTCATCGTCCCTGTGATCCTCCGCATATTGGATAAAAGCGTCAAAGCGCCTGTGGGCTTCCTCTGTTTCCCCCAGCTTTTCCAGCGCCAGGGCGGCATAGTACATCATCTGAGGGGGTTGGTCGTTATAATACATGGCGGAGGAAAGGCTGAACTCGCCCCTGGCGGCCAGCCGGTAGGCTTCGCGGGCCTTTTCGGGATCGTCGTACAGCGTACCCAGCAGATAGTAAATATCATTGTCCATATTGCCGATCAGCTTGCCTTCTCCCAGATTGCGGGGATAGACAAGAGCCTGCTGCAGGAGGGAGATTGCCCTTTCCCTGTGGACGGAGATTTCCTGCATGGTACAGAAGTATTGCAGTGCGATCTCCTTTTTGGCCTGCTGGATCAGGGAAATGCGGTATTGGGCAGGAATTTTGCCTTCTCCGCCCTCCCAGGGATGGAAATTGTGGCTCATGATTTTCTCATAGCTTTCCACATATCTGTCGGCCAGATTCAGCAAAGTAATATATTCCGTGTAAAGGTCATCCCGCTGTTCCAGGAGTTCCCTGTGGGCTTTCATGTGGGCGAGGCGTTTTTTGACGGGGAAATTCATGGCTTTATATAACTGATCCAGCTCAAAAAATATCCTGGCGTCATTGGTGTCCATGGAAAAGGCTTTCTCCATGGAAGCTTTTGCCCTTTCGGCGTCATGCAGCTTATTGTAGTACACAAGGGACAGGTTCCGGTGTACGGTGGGCAGCGGGATCTGCTCCGCGGCTTGTTCCCAGAGATGCTGCGCCTCCTCCCAGCGCCCCCTGTCGTACAGCAGGTTCCCCAGGTAATAAGCGGCATAACTTCCCCGGGCGTCCACTGCCTTTTGCAGGACAGGGATATCCTCCAGCCGGTTGGGGAAGCAGTAGAGGCTGTCCGCGGCTTCCGCTTTGCGCAGTTCCTTGGGATCCTCTGTGAGGAAGTAGAGGTAATAGTGAACCATAGGTTCACGAACCATAGGTTCACGAACCATAGGTTCACGAACCATAGGTTCACGAACCAGAGGTTCACAAACCGTAGAACTGTGGGTCAAAGGCTGGTCGGCGCCGGGGGCAAGCTTCAGGACTTTTACGGCTTCCCCGCAAAGCCCCGCGCAGCTGTAGCACAGAGCCAGTTCTATATAATTGTGGGCGTCCCCGCGGAGCAAACGGGAGAATTGTTCTTTCTCCCTCTGTCCCAGCAGGTAAAGTTCGTAGCAGGCGCCGTGATCCAGGGGATCAAACGCGGCAGTTTCCAATGCAAAGGAGACAGCCGCCTCCTGCTGGCCGGTGAGACGCAGAAGGGCAGTCTTTAAGGTCCTTGCCTTTAAATTATGGACGCCCCTTGCCAGAGATTGCCCGAGATAATGCAGGGCATCCCCGTACAGGCCTCTGCCTGCGGCGATGCAGGCCAGCTGGTAAAAGGCCTTGTCCTGCATATTGCCGTCCCAGACCGCCTTGTAAAAGGCGTCAAACGCTTCGGCCATTCTCCCCTGCATTTTCAGGGAAAGCCCCAGGTTAAAGTAGGGTTCGCAGTCATAGGGATTAGGATTTTTCCACGTGGAGGAGCGGATGGCGCGGCGGAAGTAAACCTCGCTGTCCGCAAAGCGTCCCTTGTCATATAAATATTTTCCATAACCGTTGTTCAGGCGGATATCGCTGTCATCCCGCTTTAAGCCCTCCAGATAATAGTCCTCCGGAGAATAGGTGGCATGCCTGTACTGCTCCAGGTGGGTGGCGGCAAGGAACAGCTTTTCTGTGGTTTCCAGGGCTGACGGCTCCGGCAGCGCCTGGGCGGGAGAGGGAACAGGTTCATTGTAATCCGCGGGGGTGTAATGCAGGATTTCCCTGTCTGCCCTGCGGACTGTGGCGGTGACATCATATTTGCAGACCGTTTCCAGCACAGGTATTGTATCGCGGAAAGCTGCCAGAGGGGAGAGCTCCAGCTGCCTGGAGTATACAATGTTTTCCCCGCAGGAAAGCTCCACGGTCACATCCTTTGCTTCCACGGGGGAATAGAGGGTGAGCATTGCTTTTCCCGCTTCAAATTCCAGATTCAGGACAGCCTCCGTAGTGGCGTTTTTCACAGCGCCGGCCTCCTTATAAGGCATGAAATACTGTACGAAGGTTTTCTCCTCATAGGGTTTCAGATAGGTGAAGTCGGGCTGGTTGTCAGTGAACATTCCCGTCATCAGCTCGATATAAGGACCATTTTCATCCGTGAGATTGCGGTCCCATGCTTTTCCGAAATCACCGCAGCCCCAGGTCCACTGTTTCTTGCCCGGAGACACGTGATGATCGGCTATGTGCAGCAGGCCGGCATTTTTGGAATGGTCATAATTGCCGATGAAATCGAAATCGGAGTGATATGCCATATAGGAGGTGGGCACGGGAATATTTTTATAGCGCGAAATATCCGTGCCGGGAGCGTAGTCCACCTTATAGTATACGCCGTCGGCAATGGGGAATCTGGACACATCCCGCTTGCCGTGATCCATGACCGCGGTCACGTCAGGGGGGAAGATGGACTGTGTATGGTCGTTGACAGCCACGGCGGGATTAGCCCACCACAGGAAAGTCTGGGGTCTGTCCGTGGGATTGTAGACCTGTCCCCTGATTTCCAGATAGGCCCTGTCGGGGTATACCGTGAAACCGGCCATCCCCTTTGTGTGGAACATCTTTTCAATTTCACCCACCCAGACGGTGACAGAGCCGTCCCCGTGCTCCTCTACCGTGAAATCCACAGGGTCGTAGGTGGAGGGTCTGTGATGCTGGGGCCAGTTGAACTCGATGCCGCCGCTGATCCAGGGTCCCGCAAGCCCTACCAGTGCGGGCTTTATCACCTCGTTGTAATATACGGCGTCGTAGCCGTTTGTCTTATCGTAAAGTCTCTGGATGCGCCCGCCCAGTTCGGGCAGGATCATGACCAGGATATAATCATTTTCCAGGAAGACCGCGTCATATTCCCTGTCGGTCTTTACGTCAGCCACGCCCTCGCACACAGGATGAGGATATACCCTGCCGCTGGAACCCTGGTAGACGCGTTTTTCCAGGAACATGGGATTCTTGTCGTATTCTGCGGTTTCATAAGTGGGGATCGTTAGTTTTTCCTGCCGGACCGTTACTTTTTTCATCTGCTTTATTTTTCCTTCCTATCATATTTTATAATTTGCACTATCTTATCATTGATCATACCTTACCATTTATTAAGAATATTATATTTGCTGTATGGTAAATAAGCAATCTTTTTTCTGAAAATTTCTTGACCTTGCCCCTGGGACATAGTTTACTGTTGGATGGAGCAGATTATTTGCAGAGGAGGCTGTCTATGGAAAAGGGACTTATGACGATAAGGGAAATAGCAGAATTTTATGGTGTGTCCAGAAAGGCCATGCGTTTATATGAAAAGAAGGGTATCATTAAGCCGGTAAAGGTGGATCCGGCCAATGGATACCGCTACTACTCGGTTGCACAGGTAAAGTAGTTGAATGCGCTGCTGGTAAAGATGATATGCATCGAGGAAGCCGGGGGTTGTCTTGATCGCATCGCAGGTATGGTGGGCGGCACTGATTATTCTTGTTTTTTTAGTTCCTCTGTTTGTGCTGTCCATGAGGGCAGTGCTTTGGGGAATGTATATTTGACAGGCGGGGAAGGAGAGGCGGTTCGCGAGGCAGTCGGTCTGGCAAAGGAGAAGGCAGTCGGTCTGGCAGAAGAGGAGACAGCCGGTCTGACAGGGGAGGAGACAGCCGGTCTGACAGGGGAGGAGACAGCCGGTCTGACAGGGGAGGAGGCAGTCGGTCTGACAGGGGAGGAGGCAGTCGGTCTGACAGGGGAGGAGGCAGTCGGTCTGACAGCGAAGGAGGCAGTCGGTCTGACAGGAGGAAAGACAGCCCATTTGACAGCGGAACAGGCCGCCCACCTGGCAGGACTGGATGAAGTGGTCAGCGGGTTGGGACAGGGAATCCATACCCCTTTGGGAAAAATCTGAAAAGACGGTCAGGACATTTCCGGCGGACAATGGCAGAGGGTAGCCATTCCGTACCGCACTGGTTGAACGTATATGGCTGGCGTTATGTAGTCAGGTTACTCGGAAATTTTAACTGTCAGGCAGTATAAATTGCAGTAATGCACAGCTTGGTAAAACATAAGTTAGTAAATTATAAATAAGTAAAATATAAACAAGTAAATCATTAATAAGTAAATTGCGATTGACTAAAATGAAGCGGCGTGATACTTTATATTATAAAGATGGGTGGAATGGTTGTACGACTGTTGACTTGGTTTATACGAAATATTTGAAGGCTCTAATTTATTATGAAGGAATTCAGAGGATTGAGCAGTTTATGTTTCCGCAGGAAGCATTCCGTGAGATATTGCTGAATGCAGTGGTTCACAAAGATTATAGTGCCTGTAACCCGATTCAGATCAGTATATATGAGGATAAAATATATATCTGGAATGACGGTGAGATGCCGCATGAATTGGATTCAACGGAGAAACTGTTCGAAAAGCATTCTTCCAAGCCGTATAATCCTAAGCTTGCAAATGTTTTCTTTAAAAGTGGTATGATAGAGGCATGGGGCAGAGGATTTGACAAAATCAAGGAGGCATGCGTAAAGTATGATGGACGTCTGCCGGAATACAATATCAGTGCATCCGGAGTTATGGTGTTGTGTAAAGCATGTGACAAGTATTTGGAATTGCTTTTTGGTTATAAGAATCATTCGCTCATTTCAAATGAGCGAATTATGAGTGAATTAATAAGTGGCAAAATGAAAGAACCGGTACAGCAAATCCTTGATTATCTGAAAGATAATGATACAATTACAACTATGATAGGAAAGGAACTTACGGGTAAGTCAGAGGCTCAAGTCCGCAGATACTTAAAGGCATTAACTGATTGTGGAGTTATAGAAAGCAAAAAGGTAACAAAAGGAAATATATATACAAGACTTTACGCAATTCGCTCGTTTCAAGTGAGCGAATTATGAGCGGAAAAGTAATTTAGAATAGTTTCAACTGCACCGTTGGAACTATTTTAATTTTGTTTGCCAAATGCTCTCCATAGTGTCATACTTTATAAGCTTTGTACCCCTAATGCCAATAACTATGAGGGTAATCAGCTATATAGAGGATGTTAAGGTATAAAGCGTAGTAATTATAGTGAAACATAGATTCATAAATCTTAATTATGCAAATTGCAATTGACCAAGAAAAATGATATAATATAAAAATAATAAAAGTTAATAAGCTTAAGGATAACAACATTTATTTTTTAGCAAAAATTGAATCATTTAAGCGAGAAAGTAAGCCGGGATATTGTATGATAAATTTGCTATATTGATTGGGATAGTACAGGACAAGGATTTTAAAATAAATATAAAATACACAAAGATGAAGAGGATGTTTTAAGATGGATAGCAATCAGATTACATGTAGTATGAAATCATATCTTCATATTTCAGAAAATCTTTTGGCCGAGTGGCTTGGTAAGCTTTTTCCGAAGACAACACCGGATTGGTGGGAAGTTTGTGTGATGCAAAAACTGAGTTACAATCAGAGGGAGATTGCGGAGAGCAAAGGTTTTACAAGTCTCGAGGATTTTGATTTGGCTTCTCTTTTGAGGATAGCAGATAAATCATGGTATACAATGCGGGAGGCAGCATATCTGCCAACACGGGAGCGGGAATGTATCAGAGATATGATGCGTGTACGAAATAATTGGGCGCATTGTAGTACAATACTTCCTGGCAAGGATACTATTATTGAGGACCTTAAAACACTTCATCAATTCTTTGAACAAATGAAATGTGAGGATAAACTGGTCAACGAAATTGATCAGATGATAGAAGCGGTAAAGCTGCCGTCCACTGTGGATTTCAATGCGCTGTCAAAAAGTGGATCTGAGGAAACTGTATCAGATGTGTCAGGGGATGAAAATGAAATTGCAGAAAAGAGTCTGGTGTATTTAATTGGTGATCCTGCTGTACGTGGAGTTGTAATGTCCATTACAGATCTTGGTGATGTTAAGAAATATGATGTGTTTGTGGATGGAAATTTTAAAACTTATTATTCCGGACAGATCGCACCTGTGGTGGAGACTGTTTCTTATAACTGGGTGGATATCAGTACATTTCGATGCTATCTAACAGCATATCAGATTAATTACCCTTCTGGACGCGATTTATATTCTTTGAATTCTGCAAGAATAGATTTTGTGCCTTATCAGTTCAGGCCGGCATTGAAGCTGATTCATGCGGATGAACCCCGCATTCTGATTGCGGATAGTGTAGGTGTCGGCAAGACAATTGAGGCTGGACTTATCATTAAGGAACTACAGGCAAGAAAAGAACTTGAAAATGTCCTGATCATATGCCCTAAACCACTGGTGACAGAGCGCAAATGGGAACTTGAAATGAAGAGGTTTGATGAAGAGTTTACTCCGGTTACCGGACCGGAACTTCATCAGATTATTTCGGATGTGGATAGGGATGGGGAGTGGCCTGTCAGGTATAGCAAGATTATTATTCCTTATTCTATTTTGGATGGCCGTACATATAAAGGTAATTCTGGGAAAAAGGGTAAAGTCTTTGGACTGGAGGGTTTGGATCCGGCTCCGCATTTTGATCTTGTCATAGTTGATGAGGCGCATCATATCAGAAACGGCAGTCTGGAAAAGGAAAAAGCATTTGAATATAAGTGTGTGAAATACTTTTGTGATCGTGCGGATGCAGTTGTTATGTTGACTGCTACCCCGTTACAGACCAGGGATGATGATTTGTATACATTGCTTAATGTCCTGAGAAATGATGTGATTTTTGATAAGCCTACATTCAATCTTATGGCGAAACCCAATGTTCATATTTCGGCGGCATCCAGTTTGATTCGTAGAGCCGGAAAAGACTGGCAGAAGCAGGCTGTCAGGGAATTGAAGGCTGTTCTTGAAACACAGTGGGGAGAGAATGTCATAGCGGCAAATCCCACGTATGCATCTATGCTTCAGACATTACAGCAGGAAAAAATTACAAGGGAGGAACGGGTAAAGCTTATTTCTGAAGCAGAGAGTCTGCACAGCTTTCATTCTATGCTCAACCGAACCAGAAGAAAGGACATACAGGATTTCTGTATCAGACGACCGTTTACGCTGGCAGTGGAATTTACTCCTGCACAGCAGACTCTGTATGATGAGCTTCTTCGTTTTGAACAGAATGCCCTTATGCAGTTACATGGTGATGCAAGGTCGATCCCTTTTATGGTGTCCACTATTAAGAGACAGGCGGCAAGCTGTATATTCGGATTGGCGCCACATATTAGAGACCTTATCAAGCGAAGGTTTGTGCAAATAAATGGGGATCTGGATGGCAATATGGCAGAATTTGGATTTTCAGGGGCGGGCGCGGATACGTTAGAAGAATTGGCGCAAAATTTGCTGCAAATGGCAGACAGCCTTCCGGAGGACGATTCCAAATTTGACCAGGTGTTGTCAGTGATTCGAGAGAAACAAAAAGTTGAGAATAACAAAGTGATGATATTCAGTACATTCAGGTTTACGCTTGCATATCTGAAGAAAAAGCTTTTGGCAGCAGGGTTCAGGGTAGACCATGTTGACGGAGGCGTAAAGGATGCTGTACGTCAGGATTTGCGGGCAAAGTTCGAACTGCCAAAATCTGATCCGGAGGCACTTGATATTTTGCTGTTTACAGAAGTTGGCTCCGAGGGTCTTGATTATCAGTTCTGTGACATGATGATAAACTATGATTTGCCCTGGAATCCAATGAGAATTGAGCAGAGAATCGGTCGTATTGACCGTCGTGGACAGAAAAGTGAGACGGTTAGTATATACAATGTTATCACAAATGGAACGGTTGACGCAGATATTTATTATAGATGCCTGATGAGAATTGGTATATTTGAGAGCAGTGTTGGTGAGTGTGAAGAAATCCTGGGTGAAATAGCCGACCAGATTGAGCATATTGTGGTTGATTCCACACTTACAGAGGAAGAACGTAGAATCAAGCTGGAGCAAATGGCTGATAATGAAGTTCGAAAGATTCAGGAAATAAATCGACTGGAAGAGGAAGAAAAGGAACTTTTTGGGTTTGATTTATCGGAATACGTGACGAGCCAGGAGATTTATAATGCTGAGAATCCATGGCTGAACCAGAAGAATCTTCAGACTATGGTTGAGCGGTATATGGAGGAAAGGCTTGGCAAGGGCACTTATTTGCTTGGGGAAGGTGATGTGAAGCAGTTGAGATTGTCTGCAAAAGCAAGGGAGATACTTCGAGAAGATTTTAGAAAACTTCCAGCAGGCAGAAGTATGGTAAGGCAGAGTTGGGATGCATATTTAAAAGGAAAAAATCCGATGCATCCGGCTACTTTTGATTCTGATACAGCAGAGAAAAGCCGGGATGCCTTTTTTATCACAGCAATGCATCCGCTTGCCAGGCAGGCTGCAGAATTTTATAGATCAAATGAGCAGGCATATATCAGGCTGCAGTATGCGAGTAATGGATTGCCTGCAGGAACATATCACTTTTCAGTTTATGCATGGAACTATGTTGGACTGAATCCGCATTTCAGATTGGTGGTGGTTTGTGATGATGATGTCGTTGCAGTCGAACTTCCGGACATTCTACAGGAATCTCAAAATGGAGTGCCTGCCGTGAAGCTGCAGCCTTCCGACTGGGATGCACTTGAGAGGAAACAGATAGAACTGTGGAAGAAAGAGAAGAGCCTTGAAGTGAAAGAAGCAGAAAAAGTATCTACTTCTAAGATTGAGAGTTTGACGAATAATTTTCGGAATTGCCAGAGATCGCTTGAACAGAAGATTCTTGATACTGCTAATGAAAGCATTCAGAGGATGTATCACGGTGAATTGGAAAAAGCACGGGTAAAGTACGAAACAAAAGTTGCCTCTATCCATCAAAAGGCGGCACAGACAGATATTCATACAACATTGATTGCTAATGGCATACTGGAGATTGTTTAAGACACGTAAGAATCTATGTTTTGGAGGGAAGTACTATGGAAAATGGGAGAATGGGTAGTGAGAACATTGTTAACGAAGTCATGCAAAATCAAGATAAAGATGGCATGTTGCACCGTGCACTCGAAAAAATTATTCAGCTGTATACAGACAGAGCACACTTTGTATATGAGTTGTTACAGAATGCGGAGGATGCCGGTGCATCTATGGTCAAGTTTGTACAATATCCGGACCGATTAGAGATGCTACACGATGGACACCCATTTTCAACGGAGAATTTACAGGGACTTTGTGATATAGGGAAATCAGATAAGATCAATAAGCTAAACCAGATCGGAGAATTTGGCGTTGGCTTTAAGTCGGTCTTTGGCATTTGTGAAAAGGTTGGTCTTTTCAGCCATCCCACAAGGGATGATTTTCAGAAGGGATATGTACAGTTTGCTGTGGAAATTTATGGCTTTACGAATCTCAAAGTTATTGATGATCAGATTATAGATGGCGGATATACTACAAAGTTTATATTCCCTTATTGCGTAGGACGCACATTCTCTGGTTTTGAGACGGTAGATAAGCTGAATGAGGTATTGTCGGGACGTCTACAGAATCTTGGTATTACGACGCTTCTTTTTATGAAGAACCTGAAACTTATTGAGTATCAGATCGAATTGCCGATGCTTAAAAAATCTGGTTCTTATTTGTTGGACAAGCATGCAATGAACGACCACTGTTCACTGGTATCTGCCATTGGAGAGTCTGATCATGAAGGTGATAAAGAAGAAGCTGCTTCTTACCTGATATTTTCCAGAAAGGTAGAGGGAATCCAGACGGGTAAGACAATTGATATTGCCTTTGCATTGAATGTGGGAGAAGATGGCAGCTATGATTTCAAACCATCAAAACATCCTTATATTTCTGTGTACTTTCCAACGGAAACAGAAAGTAAGCTGAAGTTTATCGTGCAGGGACCTTATCGAACTACGCCGAACCGGAGCAGTGTCCCGACGGATAATGAGGACAACATTGCATTGGCTGAGCAGACGTCCCAACTATTGAAAGACAGTATTATAGAACTGCGGGATGAGAGGAAGCTGGATTATAGTTTGTTAAACATTTTACCTATTGATCAAACAGTCTTTTATACATATTCTTTATACACCGATTCTTTGTTTCAAGGCATGTTTCAAGATATTGTTGATATGATGCATGCTGAAAGGATATTATTATGTAAGGATCAGAAGACATACGCATCGGCAGACTGTGTGAAGATAGTCAGAAAAGCTGAACTTGCTGAACTGTTTACAGACGAACTGTTAACTGAGTTGATCAATGATGAAATAGATTATTATTGGCTTCCGACTTATCTTACAGAAACAAGTGAACAGTATAAAACCTTGTATTCTTTTCTGACGGGACAGCAGGTGGGTATCAAAGTGATCCGTCCGGAGAATTTGAGCGATTATTTTAATGGAAACAAAAACTTCTTACCGAACCGGGACGACGAATGGCTGATTAAGTTCTATCAACTGTGCAAATCTGTACCTGCGGCTTTTTCAAGGCCGCGAGGTGCATTGTTAACAGCAGAAATTATTAAGACTTCTACCGGAGAATTTGTTGCTCCATACCGTAAAAGTGATGGAAGTACATCTTATCTCCCAAATGTATTTCTGTCGTCTGAGGGTATTGATGATATGGATGATTTTGCTTTTGTGAATGTAAAAATTTATCAACAGTGCAAGGATTTCTTCAAAGAAACCCTGAATCTTCATCAAAAACCAGGCGAATATGACTTGTTTGTCAAAGACTTTAAGAAAAGGAGTGAAAAAGGGCAAAGCGTTGCGGATGAACATAGGCATATTGCGGATGTTAAGAAATTATTGAAATACAAAACTGATTTTGAATATCAAGATGAAGTAGATAGCCTTATTAGAAAGTACCTTCTTTTGAAATGTATGAAAAAAGATGCAATCTCGTATGTGAATCCGTACAAAGAAACGGTTTACTTTGCTGTTAATTCTGAAGGTATGAGCATAGAGCAATATTGCAAAAATATTGTGGTCCATGCGTATGTGGATGTGGAATTTTACGAGAGTAATGGTATTAGTACAGAATTATTGAAAGAGTTTGAGGTTAAGGAGAGTATAGCTATATACGAGAATACAATAAGTGGGGAATATTCTACAGGAAAACCAGGACGCCAGCCAGAATGGCATACAGATGGAAACTTCAGGTGGAAGTTGACTTTGCAATATTTTATGTATGTATTGAAATACATTTCGGAGCATCCGGAAACTGTGGATTCTATGGCTAAGTCCAGTTTTATATTCAGATTTTTGCAGAACAATGAGTCGAAGCTTCAGGGAACGGTTTATGTAGGAGGAAATACGCCTAATTTAGTTAATGAAAATGCAAATATTGTTGCCATACTTTGTGGGAAGATGTATTATACTGCTTACCCAGAGTGGGATGGGAAGTGGTTATACACAAAATCCGGGGAATTGGTTTCTCAAAAGGAAATATCCAAACATGATCTAAATCCGCAGCTTTATGGTGAAATTAAACCTGATTCTAATTTATATGAGATTCTTGGATTTAAGAAAAATGAAACGGATTATTTGGAAGAGGCAACAAAGGATTATGACCGCCTGTCTGAGGAACAGAAGAAGCAGTATTTCGAAATTGAACTTCAGAGACGTTATGGAATCTCCATTACAGATCTTGATAACAAATTTGGAGAAAATCCAGTTGGTGGTTTAAGCAGTTCATCATCGATTACTCATGAGGATACGTATGAATTTCCTTCATCCAAAGTTAAGGATTGGGAGTACCTGCGCAAGCATGCCGCAGAGGTTTTATATTTTGCAAACCCTGTCAATTATGAGTATTGTGTACGTAAGCTTCGCACCAGCAGGTCTCGGGACGGGATCAGGGCTTATCTGAGGAATATGTATCAGGTTGATGGAGCGCATCAGTATGCCTGTCAAATGTGCCATGATGTATTTCCATCACCGGGTGCGGAGATGTGCCAGATTGCAAATTCGCCGAAAGTAGAACTGGATCCGATGAATCTATGGTTTTGCCCTAATTGTGCAGCAAAATATAGAGAAATGCGTAACGATGAAGTGGATACAGATAATTTTTTGAGAGAGATCAAGAATCTTGCTGATGAAGAGATAGATGATTCTGATCCGGTTAAAGTTCCATTTGCAGACAAGACTATCTGGTTTACCCAGACACATATAGCAGAAATCAGGGAGTTGATGGTTTTGCAGGAAGCAGCAGATAATTATAAGGATTCACCAGAAAAAAGTTTACAGGGTATCTAAAGCAACAAGATAATGCGGGGATGAGATAGCAGCTGTCGGTACGGGCGCTTATAAAAAATTTTCCGTCTGAGCCTTATACTCCTCTGTGATATGGGGCACCCCCGTAAACCGTCGCTTATATCCGGTGAGCACCATTTCCGGTTTCTCCTCCACTCTGTATTCCATCCTGTATCCTCCTTCTAATGACACTTTCAAAGACAGCCTTGAAAGGGAGTTTAACGTTGCGCCTTCCCTGCGCGCCTGGGATGGCGTGATTCCATGGAAACGGGTAAATGCCCTGGTAAAGCTGTCGGGATTGTCATAGCCGTATTTCAAAGCCACATCTATGACTTTTGCATTGCTTCCGGCCAGCTCACTGCCTGCCAGGGTCAGTCTGCGGCTGCGGATATATTCTCCCAAGGTGTATCCGCACAGAAGACCGAATACCCGCTGGAAATGATATCCGGTGGAATAACTCTGTCTGGCAATTTCATCATAATCCAACTCTTCCGCAATATGCGACTCCACGTAATCGATGGCTCGCTGTATTCCCATTACCCAGTCCGTGGCGTATCTCCTTGTCTGATGCGTTACAGTCCAACCGCAACGTCCCTGTCTGCAAACAGGATAGCAGTTTTCCGGATGTGCTTCCCGACATTTTGTGGGGAGATGTGTAGGTTCAGAGGGTACCTGCTCCATGCCCTCGCCTGCCCGTTCAAATTGATCAGTATCATTATAAGTCATTTATAGTGGAAATCCAATTTTGATTTTAACCGTTTTTTTGCAGATGCTGCGTTGAAAAAAGTACTGTTTCATGATACTATTTTAGAAATGCAGACTAAAAACAGGGAATGTTTGATAATGTCAAATCGGAGGGCGAATCATGGATCAGGTATTTATAACAGAGTTGACAATACAAAAGGTCAGGCATTTAGAGAATATTACCATCCCCTTGTCGAAGGATCATATAAAGCATCTGATTCTGACAGGAAAAAACGGAAGCGGTAAAACAAGTGTCGTGGAAGCGATGGCGGAATATTTAGAAAATGCTTTTACAAATGAGTTTTTTGAAGCAAATAAAAAGAATTTGGGTAATGCAATAGAAAATAAAAATAATGCCGTCAAAAGTGGAGCTGATGAAGCAGAAATTCTAAAATGGAATCATGATGTCTGTGCTCTTGAAAATAAAGTGATGCAAAATAGAAAAGGCTTAGATTTACATTTTAATCATGATATGAGCAGCATTGTGTGGCTAAAAGAAAAATATCATTATATTCTGGCTTATTATAATGCGGACAGGATATTTCAAACAAAGCAGCCCAAGCATGTGGAAAAGGTGGAATTGAGAGATGATTATGAACTGGCGGAATTTCCCCGAAATGATTTTGCAAAATATCTATTAGACCTGAAAATGACAGAGGCATTAGCAAGAAACAATAATAAAACGGAAAAAGCGGACGAAATAGCAAAATGGTTTGAGAAGCTGGAAGCACTTCTGAAAAAAGTGTTTGATGATGAATCAGTGAAGATATTATTTGATGAGGAAACGTTCCGGTTTCAGATTTCACAGCAAGGAAAAGAACTTTTTGATTTTAACACTCTGTCCAGGGGGTACCAGGCAGTGTTGGATATCGTTCTGGACATTATTATGCGGATGGTGAGCCGGACAAAGCGTTCATTTGACTTCCTGCTGTCGGGGATTGTGTTGATAGATGAAATAGATGCGCATCTCCACCTGGAACTACAGAAAAATATTATGCCTTTATTGACTACAATTTTTCCTAATATACAGTTTATTGTGACTTCGCACTCGCCTTTCGTTTTGAACAGTCTGGAGAATACGGTGATCTATGATCTGGAAAATAATGTATTAGTAGAAAGTGGATTGAATAATGTGCCTTATGACGGTATTGTAGAAGGGTATTTCAGGGCAGACAAAATGTCTGATGCATTAAAGGAAAAGTTTGAGAGATATAAAAACCTTGTCAGCAAAGAGAATCTTACAGATGATGAGATGGGTGAAATTGCAGAATTAGAATTGTATTTAGATGAAATACCGGACTATCTCGCATGGGATATTACAACCGAGTATCAAAGGATGAAACTGGAATTTATGAATCGGGAGGACATAGATGGTTAAAATAGAACGCTCTTTCCCGGCGCCTGAATCATTGGCAGAAGAAGCACGGAAGGTAAATGGAAGGTATGATAAACAAGATGTGATAGAGCAGCTAAAAGAAGACTTTCATAATAAATGTTATATATGTGAGTTGAAGGATTTACAGGATCCGAATGTGGAGCATCTATTCCCGCATAAAAACGGGAAATATCCGGAGAGAAAGTTTGATTGGGAAAATCTTTTCTGGTCATGCGGGCACTGTAATGGAATAAAGAACAACAGCAAATACGATGAGGGGATCTTAGATTGTTGTAAGAGTGATCCCGAAAAAAGTATTTGTTTTCGGCTAAGAAATAGTGATGTAGCAATAGCTGTGTCTGATCCGGAGGATGATATACTTAGAAGGACAGCTTCTTTGATAACGGAAACGTTTTCGCTGAAAAATACGGGTATGAGAATATATACCAGCGATGAAAGGGTAAAACAGCTTCAAAAGGAGATGAATTTACTGTATAAGCAGCTTGAAAAGATTCATAATGGTTCTGGTTCAAAAGTAACCATGAGAATGATCCGAAGCATGTTAAGTCGGGAATCTGCGTTTGCTGCATTTAAAAGATGCTATGTGCGTGATCATGCCATGGAATATCCGGAATTGCAGCAATACGTGGAATTAGATACATAATGTACTGGAGGAAAACGCATTTATCAGCGTTTTCCCTAACTCAATGCCTGCTTTTCCAGGAATATTCTTTGTCCACCCTCCTGTTGGACACTTATTTCCATTTTTCGATAAATCGATGGAATACTTCTCCAATATCCCCATCTATGCATATGGACCGCTCCTTGATCTCCTGCGGACATCCCGTCTCCCCGTAATTGATGCAGGCATACACCGCCTTCGGGTTCTCAGCCGTCATTCGCCAGAAGGGGTATTTGATGATTCCGGGGGTGTTATTTCCAACACCCAATTCCAGAAATAAGATTTTCTGTCCTTTATGGAGACGTATAAAAGCCTGATACCTGTCTGCGGCTTTATGCCAGCCGCTGTCTTCAACAAAGGTACTGTCCGCCCGCAGGTTCATTGACATAGGCGCGCCGCATACGGGACAATGCGGGATTAACCCGGATGGGATACGCATATTTTCCTGTTCGGCGACCATTTTTCTGATCACGGTTTCGTTGTCGTAAGTTTCGTCATGGCAGGGCTTTGAGCATTGCCACAATCCATAATCGCCCTGTGTATAAAACAATCTTTGCTTATCGAAACCTGCCTTCTGGAAACAGTGGTCTACATTGGTTGTCAGCACAAAATAGTCCTTATCCTGTACCAGCCTGAATAAATCGTCGTAAACGCCTTTCGGGGCATTTTGATATCGGTTCATATCAATGTAACGGCTCCAGTACGCCCAGTATTCCTCCAATGTCTCGAAGGGATAGAAGCCGGCCGAATACAAATCCTGAAAGCCATATTTTGCTATAAAGTCCGGGAAATTGTCTGTAAAGCGTTTTCCGGAATAAATAAATCCGGCAGAAGCAGACAGGCCTGCTCCTGCCCCGATCACAATAGCATCGGCGCTTTCCATTTCCTGCTTCAATTTTTCGATGGATCGCCTTGTCTCTGTATCACGGCAATTACTGCCGGCTGATTTCGTAGTCATTGTCCTTGCATACATTGAAAACTACCTCCTAAATCTGACCTTGCCTGACTTTGCTTATGCAGCTTGTTTTTTCCTGCCTGCAAGACTATACTATAGCCGTAAAGAAGAAATGTAAAGTAAGCACTTTATGGTGCCATAGTAACCTAAAAGAAACTATTACGAAGAAATGGGGGTTTTATGGCTGTAGGCCGGAACGAGGAGGGAGGGTTATATGGGAACGGGGATTATGGTGTGCGGCCTGAATGGCGCCGGGAAGAGTACGTTGGGGAGAGTCCTTGCGGAGGAACTGCATTTTCACTTTATCGATAATGAAGATCTGTATTTTCCTAAGACAGATCCTGATAATATTTTTGCTGATCCACGCACCCGTAAGGAGGTGGAAGAACTTCTTTTTCATGAAATAAATACACATGAAAATTTTGTGTTTGCCTCTGTAAAGGGCGATTATGGGGAAATGATTTATCCTTGTTTTCGGTATGCCGTATTGGTGGACGTTCCGAAAAAGATCCGGATGGAGCGGGTCAGGAACCGTTCTTTTCAAAGGTTTGGTGACAGAATGCTGTCCGGCGGGGATCTGCATGAACAGGAGGAACGCTTTTTCGCAATGGTTGAATCAAGGGCGGAGAATATGGTTGAGGAGTGGGTAAGGGCGCTAAGCTGTCCAGTGATCAGGGTAGATGGAACAAGGCCCATTGAAGACAATGTGAAGCTTATCACAGGGCAGATGCGGTAAAACAGGTTGATAAGTTGAGACCGGATATTTTATCGAATATCAATAAAAATATATTGACATTCGATTTCCTGCGTGTTATATTGTCGGTACGAAGTCATAGGTAAAGTTTGGAAGTAAACTTCCATGCAATATTTGTACCGGAAAGCTGGAAAGGAAAGAAGAATGATCAAATTTTTTAAGAGATTCCCTCTGATATCATCCATAATATGGTCGACTGTCATCGGAATAGGTCTAACGCTTGTACAGGGGATGGATTCCATCGTAAAGGAGATGACGAGATACGGTTGGCAGAACGGGCTCGAGGAACTGGTCAGGAACATTAATGTGGGAGTGTTCATAGTCGGAGCGTTCATGGTACTCCCGTTTACCTTTACGGCAGCAGAGATTTTTTTGCTGGTCAAGGGGTGGAAGAACCAGGGGATTCATAAGAAGGGGATCCGCTTTGACCTGGTGGGCATTGTGCTTGGGATGTTTTACTGCCTTATCTATCTGAGTATTTTTGATGATGTGGTATTTGGCAGCGATTGGACCGATCAGCTGGTGAATTCTCAGACGCATACACCGATCAATGTCCAGTCTGTGGTTACGGTGGCGGTGATTGCGCTGGCGGCTGTGGCCGGGTATATGGCGGTGAATCTGCTTCCTCTCAAAAAAGTGCCTCCGTTGGCGCTGGTATTGGGTATGGCGGCCATGTATCTTGGCGTCATTGAGTGTGTGATCTGTGGGATACAGGTTTTTCGGGGGCGGACCTATGATTTTTATCTGTTGCTGTATCCTTTTAACTGTGTGCTGTTGACGGCCAGGACCGTGGGCCATAAGATGTGGGAATGGGACAGGATGATGGAGGAGGATGAGAGCCGTAGGGAACAATATTCCGGAGGAAAGGGATTTATCCACGGGTGTAACCGTTTTCTGGTAAGCTCCCGGCGCTGGCCTCTGGCAGCATTCCTGCTGATGTGGCCCCTGCTGGGGATCCTGATCGGAATATTGATTTTGTTTGGTCAGAGACCGGATGCGGTGATCAGGGCGTTTACGGAGACAAGCGACTGGAATCTGTCCCAGAGAGTCGCGCCCCAAAATGTGCTCTATGACGAGCATTATCTCTGTACCGTGGCAGCAGGAGGCCATGAAAAAATTGTGAAACCCCAGAGACTGGGGGTGCGGCATGGGCATCAGGTCATTGTGAACAGGCAGCTCTGTGTGGCCAACGCCTTTGAACAGATCCTGGAAGAGCGCACACCCCGCTTCCACAGAGCCCTGCGCGGCTTTTATGACACCTGCGGGTTTCCTGTGGCAAGGCTGATCCATTCCCGATATGCCGCCGATCTGGTCTACTTTCTGATGAAGCCTCTGGAGTGGATCTTCCTGGCAGTGTTGTACCTGGCGGAGGCAAATCCGGAAAACAGGATAGTCATTCAGTATACAGGAAAGAGTCTGGAGGATTTCCGGAAGGAAACTGTGCATAATTGATTCCCGCGGGCAAGCATTGCTTGCTATACTGCATAATGCTGAATGTTGCCTAATGTAATCATGCGATTGAACCAGTCAGCGTTATGCAGTCTGGTTTCGCGGCAAGTGAAATCTTAAGCAGTATAAATAAACATTGTTTATTGGGCAAACATTGTCCGTTGGACAATGGGGAAAACAGCCAGCAAGGAGGGATTTTGGGGACATGAAGCAAATGGAAACAGGCTTAAAGCAGGCTTGGATAAAGGGAACAAAATATCTCCTGGACTTTATGTTCTGCGGGGGGATCCTGGTGACGGTCTCCCTGCCCTGGAGCATTAAATGGGCGGGAAGCCAGCTGCCATATCTCATCCAACATTATGAGGAGTCGGTCATCATCTATTTTGTCCTTGGGATTGCGGCAGAGAAGCTGCTCTGGGAACTGCGAAAGATTTTTAAGACAGTGCTGGCGGGTAATTGCTTTGTCCGGGAGAATGTGACCAGCCTGCAGAAAATGGCAAATTGGAGTTTCTTTATCGCATTGATGTCAGTGGTCAGAAGTATTGTGTATATGACAATTGCCATGTGTGTGATCGTCTTTGTGTTCATGGTGGCCGGGCTGTTCAGCAAGGTTTTAAGCTTTGTGTTTGACCAGGCGGTGGCGTACAAGGAAGAAACGGATTGGACAATATAGGGGGGACTTAAAATGTTGACTGATATGTGTGCCAAGGCAGGTAAAGGGGTATCGTTATGGGAATCATTGTGAATCTGGATGTGATGATGGCGAAGCGCAAGAAAGGACTGACGGAACTTGCGAATGAGGTGGATCTTACCCTTGCCAATCTCTCCATTCTGAAAAATAATAAGGCAAAAGCAATCCGCTTTACCACACTGGAGGCCGTATGTAAGGCTCTGAACTGTCAGCCCGGAGATATTCTGGAGTATGTGGAGGACGAGGAAGAACCAAATGGGTAAAGTAGCGGAAAGAAAAACATGGTCGATGTTCCGGGTGGATTGACACAGGAATAATAGAGATAAAAAGCAGAAAAGAAGAGGAGAATGACGATGAGTGATGTAAACAATAATCAGGGAACCTGGGCGGAACCGTCACAGTTTTCCGCAGGCAATGAGTATTCAGGTGCGCAGCAATCCTCGGCAGACATGACGGATAACACGGCTGGTACCCCGGCATCAGGCACTGGTACCCCGGCATCAGGCACTGGTATTCCGGCATCAGGCACTGGTACCCCGGCATCAGGCACTGGTATTCCGGCATCAGGCACTGGTACCCCGGCATCGGCCACTGATGCTTCGGCTTCAGCAGCCGGCGCATTTACCGGGCAGCCGGCTCCCGCTTTCGTGAACGGCACGGCGGCGCCCCAGTCCGCACCGCCTGCTTTCGGGGCGGCGCAGGCGCCTTATCCGGTGGTGGTGCAGAACAGACCCCGTCACATGGATACGGAGGAGACAAAGCGTTTAAAAGAGAACTATAACTTTTTCGGAATGGCCTCCTTTCTCTATGCAGTATTTTATACCTTTTGCATGTTCCGCAACGGATCGGGGGTGACGTACCCTTTTTTCGTGGCAGGCAGTCTGTTACTTTTGTGCTTATCCTTAGCAAAGTTAGGGATTACCTTAAAAAGCGGAAGCGTTTTTTACATGGTGAGCATGATGCTGCTTGGCATTTCCACCTTTCTCACTGACGATGGGCGTATCATCGCCTATAACAAGCTGGGGATCTTCCTGCTGATTATGAGCCTCCTGTTAAAGCATTTTTTTGACACCACCCAATGGAAGCTAGGGAAATATCTGGGAAGCATTATACAGGCTGTTTTCTTGAGTATCGGTGAACTGCCGCGGCCTGTGCAGGACGGAGTCGCTTATCAGAAGAACAGGAGCGGAAAAAGAAGCAGGACCACGGGGTATATTTTGATCGGCCTTGCCATCTCCGTCCCGCTGCTGCTGGTGGTACTGGCCCTGCTTGCCAGCGCGGATGCTTATTTCCTGGAGATGACGAAGAAGGTGTTCGGTAGCATCAATCTTCCTAACATGATGAACATCGTATTCCGCATCGCGTTTATGTTCTTCTTTTCCTATATGCTGACCTCATATCTCTGCAAGAGGCAGATCAAAGAGGAGGTGAAGGATCACCGCACCGGCGAGCCGGTGATTGCAATTACCGTGACGGCCATGCTGACTTTTGTGTATCTGATCTTCTCCGTGGTGCAGATCGCGGGGCTGTTTCTGGGACAGTTAAAGCTGCCTGAGGGGTATACCTACGCGAAATATGCGAGACAGGGCTTTGCCCAGCTTCTGGTGGTGAGCATCCTGAACCTGGTCATTGTGCTGGTATGTGTGAGTTTTTTCCGTAGAAGCAAAGTCTTAAGGGCGATTCTGACAATGATGTCACTTTGTACCTTTGTCATGATAGCTTCCAGCGCCATGAGAATGTTCATTTACATCCGCTTTTATTATCTGACCTTCCTGAGAGTCCTGGTGCTGTGGGCGCTTGCGCTGCTGGCGGTGCTTTTCCTGGGGATCCTGATCAGCATCTATGCGGAAAGGTTTCCGCTGTTCCGCTACAGTATGGCGGTGGTGACGGTGCTTTATCTGGGGCTTTCCTTTGCCCATCCCGACTATATCATTGCCCGGGTGAACATTGCGAACACGAATGAGCAAAGCAGGCAGTGGTGGGTGGATGAAAGTGTGGCGCCTTACCATGACTTCACATATCTCAGCAGACTCAGCGCAGATGCGGCGCCGGTGCTGGTTCCTTATATGGAAAGTCTTGGATATGATTTCGCGGCGTTTGACAGTGAAAGCGCGCTGGCCTATGCGAAGGAGCAGCGTACGGACAGTGAACCGCGCTATCTGCGCAGGCATGAGATCGGGGATTTCGGATACTGGTGGATGGAGAATCTACAGGACCGCACGGAAAACTTCGGGATCAGGACCTTCAACCTGTCCCGGTATAATGCGATGCGGCTGATGGAGACAGGAACCGGGGGACTGTCTACGAATACAAAATGAGACTCACTGTTGCTGGAGTACTTGTGATGGTGGTCAATGGACTGAGAAATGTATCTAATATTTGGCTTTAGTTTTGGATGGGTGGTGTGAGATTATGAATTTCACTGTCTACGTAGGAATTGGGATTTTGCTTGTTTTAACGATAATCGGATTACTTATTTTGCTAAGACACAATTCCTTTAAATCTGAAAATAGTAAAAGAATATATATTGTGACAGGGGCGCTGCAAGCGGTTCATATAATATTGTATTTGACAGGATTATTGGAGAAAATCGCTCAAATTAATGTATATATTGCATTTGGAATTTGTGCTGTTGTTTCCATTGTATGTATTTTGACGTCTGGCTGGATGCTGCTGTCTTTTTCAAGATTTCAGCATGGAATAAAGTATCTGCTTATGTTTATTGCTATACTTCAAGTGATTAGTACGATTATTATATTTTTGTTGCCCGAAGCAGGTATTCCACCATTAATCCAATTTTCAGTAAATATATAATAAGTACTTATTGAACAAACAGGTGGAATTTATTTTGCGTCATCTGCACAAGTTATTTTCGGACAGTTCTCCGGGCAGTCTCTTGGAAATCACAAGCCAGCTGGTCACCAGGATCACATCTGCGCCCAGCCAGGCGGCAATCTCGGCGTAGAAGATGCCTGTTTCCCCTATGGCCAGGGGCAGCAGGAGCGCAGTGGCTGTCCGCATGACAAATTCCGCAATGCCGGATGCCATGGGGAGCAGGGTGTTGCCAAGTCCCTGGATGCAGGAGCGGATCACATGAAGGATATAGAGAACGGGAAGGCAGACACTCATGACGGCAAGGTAGAAATAGGCGATCTGCATGGTCTGCGCAGTCTCCTCCGGCGTGCCGGAAATGAACCAGCCTAAAATAGTCCTGCCGAACAGCAGCATGACCGCGGCGATCACAAGGGATGTTGCAATGGCGATCACAAGGGCAGAGCGTGTCCCCTGACGGATGCGCCTGCTCTTTCCTGCGCCCAGATTCTGTCCCACATAAGTAATCATGGCGTAGCCGTAGGAAGTGGCGGCAATCTCTAAAATGCCGTAAAGCTTGTTGGTGGCGGTAAAGCCTGCGATGAAAAGCACGCCGAAGCCGTTTACCACGAACTGCACGATCATGCCGCCGATGGCAATGATACAGTTTTGGAATGCCATGGGAAAGCCCAAAGCCATCAGCCTTCCGCTCAGTTTTCCCTCCATTCGGAAATCGGAAGCCGACATTTGCAGGATCTCAATCCTGCGGATGTGGTAAAGACAGAACAATCCCGAGACAAGCTGGGCGATCAGGGTTGCGACTGCCGCTCCGGCGATACCCCAGTGAAAGACCAGCACGAACAGCAGATCCAGCACAATATTGGTGAAGGAAGCCACCACCATGGCCCGCAGGGGAGTCTGGCCGTCCCCCAGGGAGCGCAGGATACTGGCAAAGAGATTATAGGCCATGACGATGGGCAGTCCCAGGAACATGATCCGCAGATACAGCAGCGCGCTTCCCATAATATCATCGGGGGTCTGCAGCAGTGTCAGCACAGGACGGGCAGTCAGCTGCCCTATGATAACCAACGCCAGGGAAGAGAGCAGGGCGAGAATGCAGGAATTGCCGATGACCTTCCGCAGGCTGTCATATTTCCCGGCGCCGAAATCCTGCGCCATGCGGATGGCGAAGCCCTGCGCAAAGCCCTGTACGATGCCCAGCATCATCCAGTTCATCCAGTCCGAGGCGCCCAGCGCCGCAAGTGCGCTTACCCCCAGATATTTTCCCACCACCATGGTGTCTACTACCGTATACAACTGCTGAAAGACGTTGCCTGCCATCAGGGGCAGCGCAAAAGTCAGGATCAGCTTTCCGGGATTTCCCTCTGTCATGGTCTTAATATGCTTGTTCATGTGTCTCTCCAATATTCTTATCATACATTATCAGTAAATATATCATTTCAATGTACCTATTATAGCATAAAAACCCCTGCTGCAATTTTTTTGTTTGAATAAATCAAAACCAGTGTCAAAATTATATTTTGTATGTTATGATTATTTATATTTCCTGTCGGACGGGGAATGGTGTTATAATAGCTGCAGGAAAAGTAAGCGGCGGCATGGCCGGCGCGGAGGAATAAAATGAGATCTTTTGAGGAATTGGAACAGCTTTTCGGGAAATGTGAGCAGGCGTATTTTGTAACCACACATCCCTTTTCGGAGGATGCTGTCCTGATATATGGAAACAGCGCTGCCGCTGCCCTGACGGGAATCAATATGAAGGAAATAGCGGGTCACGGGGTAAAGGACCTGGGCGGGCAGTGGAAGGATAAAAGGCATATGTACAGTTCTGTCTTTGACGGAGATCTCTGCCTTACGGTGATCGTTGACATGGCGGAGGCAGAGATAAGGGCGGAGGAAACCCATGAGGAATACCGCAGGAATATGGAGAAAGCGCTTGAGGCAGCCAATGAGGCCAATCAGGCGAAGACCAAGTTCCTGTCGGAAATGTCCCATGACATCCGCACGCCCATGAACGCCATTGTGGGCATGACGGATATTGCCCTGAAATATGTGGAGGACAGCAGGCGGACGGAGGACTGCCTGAAGAAGATCAAGATCGCCTCCGGCCATCTGATGGGACTGATCAACGAGGTGCTGGACATGTCCAGGATTGAAAGCGGCAAGCTCACTCTAAACCTGGATGATTTTCGTCTGACAGACCTGATTCACTCTATCATGATCGTTATGAAGCCCCAGGCCGAGAAAAAGAAGATCCTTTTTCAGCTGGAACTGGGTGAAATCCTGTACGAAAACCTGCAGGGCGATGCCATGCGCATTCAGCAGATCTATATCAATCTTTTGTCCAATGCGGTCAAGTATACCCAGGAGGGCGGAAATGTGCGCATGAAGCTGCACCAGGAGCAGGGAGAAAACGGAATGGTACGCCTCATGGCCGAAGTGGAGGACAACGGCATCGGCATGACGCCGGAGTTTGTGGAGCGTATTTTTGATCCCTTTGAGCGGGAGCGCAACACTACCTTCAGCAAGATTGAGGGAACCGGCCTGGGAATGAGCATTACCAAAAAGCTGGTGGAAATGATGCAGGGTGATATCCGTGTGGTGAGCAGTAAGGGGAAAGGCAGCAAATTCAGTGTGTGCCTGCAGGTGGAACTTTCGGATAAGGGCGCTGCCTTTGAGAAAAATGCCCTGGCGGGGCGGCGTGTGTTGGTACTGCAGGGAGTGGAGGAAGAACTGAAGCAGCTTCCCGGAATGCTGAGACATCTTGGCATGGAAGTGGATGAGGCTTCCCGCGGCATGGAGGCAGTGGATCTGATCAATGATGCCGACATGGAGGGAGTGGATTATTTTGCCATGCTTACCGGCAGCATGCTTACCGACATGGAGATTTCCCTTTTTCTGCCCGAGGTCCGCGCGAGAAAAGGGAAGGATTTTCCCATACTGCTTTTGTCGGAGAACGACTGGTCGGAAGAGGAGTATCTGCTGAAGCAGGCCGGAGTGACAGCCTTTGTCCCGCTGCCTTTGTCCGAAAGCCGCCTGTCTCAGGCGCTGTACGCCTGCACTGAGGAAGGCAGAAACAGCCAGGCCCGGGCGGAAAGCAGACCTGAAAGGAGTTATCAGAGCAGCCGGATTCTTCTGGTGGAGGACAATGAACTGAACATGGAGATTGCACTGGAAATCCTGGGAAGCACAGGAGTGCAGATTGATACGGCATACAATGGCCAGGAAGCGGTGGATGCTTTCCGAAGTAAGCCGGAATTTTATTATAAGCTGATTTTTATGGACATTCAGATGCCCGTGATGGATGGTCTGGAGGCTGCAAGGCAGATCCGCGCCATGGAGAGGGCCGACGCTTCCGCGGTGACGATTGTTTCCATGACCGCGAATGCCTTTGCGGAGGACAGGCAGCGGTCCATGGAGGCGGGTATGAACGCCCATATCACAAAACCTCTTGACGTGGAGCAGCTGCTGGAGTGCCTTGACCGGTGGTGTGGGAGGTAAGGATGCGGCAATATCAGGAAGAGTACATTACAAACACGAAAAATCTCATAGAACTGGTGCGGCACAAAGCCCTTGCAGGACTGCAAAAGAGCCGGGCAGTGAGGGAGATTCGGGAGAGCAATACCCGGATCCTGCGGGAAAACCTGATTCCGACCCTGGATGATATCCTTACCGTCAGCCGGGATGATATCGATTCCCTGGTGGAGTTTACGGATACGTTGATGCGGCTGGGGCTGGATGCGGGTGTGCGCTATTATATCTGTAAGGCGCTGGTATCGTATGCGAGAGTGAAGGAAGACCGGAATCTGCTGATCAAGGAACTCTATATGACCGGGATGGCGCTTTTCGGGCTTAAAAATATTTCAGGGAACAGTAATGACGGGCAGCTTTGCTGGAAGATGCAGATGGTATTCGGTGAGGCCGCAGGCTATATCCGAAGCTATGATAAAATCGAGGATGCGGAGACAAGGGGCTATATCCACCGCTCCATGGGAAACCTGGCCCTGGGGCTTACGGGGCGTGACAGTAAGACGGCGGAACGGAAAATGGAAGTGATCAGGCGCTCCCTGCAGGTGTTGACGGATCCGGCATATCGTCAGAAGACCCCGGAGCTGCCATGGGAAACCTATCTTTATAAACAGCATCAGGAGCGGACCACGCTGATGGAGTATCTGCGGAGCGGGGAGGTCACGGCCAGGATTGTAGGCGAGGTCATGGAATCTGCCCAGTATGTCTATGACAGACAGGTGGAAAACGCAAGGGAAAAGGGAGTGCCGCTGGAGGCGCGGTGGCTCCATAATTACTATGCAGCATCCTATTATTGCGGAGTCTATACGCTGCCGGAACTGTTACACCAGCTGGAAGGGGTATACGCATCACTGTCTTTTTCGGATTACAGTGCCAACGGGATGTACGGCAATATTTATCTTCCGCAGTTTTACTCTGTCTATGCTGCCAAGGACGCGGAAATGCTGGAGCGGAAGAGGCCGGTTGTGTTGATGATGTACCGCCGGGTGGCGGAGTATTTGAAGCATGTGCCGCTGGGGGAGGACAGGGATAAGCTGTTCTTTTATGTGAGAGGCAGCCTGGCGGCCTATATAGAGTATCCGGGAGATAACTGTTTCCTGGATTATGTGAAGGAGGTAACCGCAGGCAGACGGCCGGAGGCGTATGCACTTTCCTGCCGGGTGGCGGAAACCGCTTTGCGTATCCTGGAAGAGATGATGGCGGAAATGCCGGGGCGGCTTCTGGGGATCAGGGGCACCCAGAGTATCCAGGAACTTATGGAGCGCAGGGAGGAGATAAAGAAATTTCTGTATGACTGCTGTATCCTGCGCAATGTAGGAAAGCTGGAGATGCTGGAACTTTATGAGGTTTCAAGCCGGAGTTGGCTTGCGGAAGAGGAAGAAATGCACCGCGCCCATCCGCTCCTTGGAAGGAAAATATTGTCACGATGCGATTCCACGAAGGATCTCGCACCGGTGGTCCTGGGACATCACAGGTGGTATGACGGACAGGGCGGTTTCCCGGAGGAGTATCATCGGGAGGAGCAGCAGGACGCGGTACTGACGGACATTGTGAGTGTCGCGGATTACCTGGAAAAGGGTTTCGGCCGGAATGGGGACGGACAGGCGGAGGAAAACGGTCTGGATGAGTTGCTGCGGCAGCTGCGGTCCTTCAGCGGCACCAGGTTTTCGCCGTATGTGGCGGAAGCGGCGGAAAGGTGTTTCTTCAAGGCAGCGTGCCCGAAAGGGTGAGCGGAAGCGGTGGAAAGCTGTTTTTTCGAAGCAGCGTGCCCGGAAAGGTGGCGGAAGCGGCGGAAAGGTGTTTCTTCAAGGCAGCGTGCCTGGAGGAGCGAATGGAAGTGTCAGAAAAGTGTTTCTGCGGGACATTAGGACACCGGATGGAGGACTGATAGAAATGACAGAAGTCAGGTTTTATGAAAATGCAGGGAATGAACTGCTGGAATTTGCTGTGATCATATCCATAACAGAAAATCAATATGTCTTTTGCAAACACAGGGACAGGGAGACCTGGGAAGTCCCCGGAGGCCACAGGGAGCCCGGGGAAACTGTTATGGAAGCGGCAAGGCGGGAACTGTATGAGGAAACGGGAGCCCTGGAATTTGACATAGAGCCTGTCTGTGTATATTCCGTTGCAAGACCGGATCAGGCTGATGACCGGGAATCTTACGGGATGCTGTTTTTTGCAGATATCAAACGCTTTGAGGCGGAACTGCACAGTGAGATAGAGAAAATTGTGATAACAGATGAACTGCCGGAGCGGTGGACATATCCCGATATCCAGCCTTATCTGATGAAGGAGGCAGCGAGACGTGGCTATCTATCAGTGGGGCGTTGAATTTTCATAAGCCTTCCTCAACAGGGCTTTTTCCCCGTAAGGTAATACTCCGTCGCAATATGATTTCCAGTCTCTATCAATGCATCCATAGGTAATACCAATATTGTTTTCTTATTCATTTCCTCTGTTATTTTACTTGATACACGTTCATGATTCCATTTGTCATTAACCGACCCTGCAATCCATGTAAGGAACTTTTAAATTAAACCATTATCCACTTCTTCAATTACAACTAGTACATCATTGCATTAATCCTGAAGTAAATCAGTGCTTGATGTATGCGTCAGCGCAAGGCGGAGGAAGGAGGCGATGCGGTGGCATCGTTGACTGACGAAAACGCAGCGATGGCGTGAACAGCGAGTGCTGATTACTCAGGAATTAATGCAATGATGTACTAGCGTATTCATTTTTGTTGTCAACATGGTTACAATAATTGCAAGGAATCGTAAAGTTCCATCCGACATACCTCGCGCATCTACAATGTTTTCCCCATTGTCCCCCCAGGACTCTTTACAGTATAGCATTGCGTCAGTATTAAACTTGCCAATACTTTCCACCCATGTTTCTTTAATGTCCTTTTCTGGGATATCTTTCAGATATAAAGTCAATTTGCCCTCTATTTTCTTTTGCTGCGCCTCATCCATGGCAGCCAATACACCTGCTATATTTGATGCATCCGGAAGTAATTTATCAGAAAGTGTAGAATAGTCTCTCATATGGTTCGGAATTGGATTAAGCACAAAAATTCCACTCAGTTCTTTCAAAATACGCGTAACAATACCTATCGTTTCTTTTTTACGTAACGGTAAATTTTTTGCTTGATATAAAATTGCTGTATTTCTATTTCAATCAAAATTCTGGCCTTTCCCTTGAGTTCCTGTTGCAAAATATGTTGGAATATTCAGCAAATGAGAGTCTTTCATATTTGTATAAAACAAAAATAAGTATTGCATCCTGTAGGCGGGGTGGGTACAATATATAAAATGGTGTAACAGTTTAGCCGGGAGGGGCTTACCCACCTACTTGGGAATGGCGCGAAATCGTGTTTGTCCACCTCCCTGTGAATGGTGTGGGCTGAACTGTTACAAAATGGTTATGAGAGAAGCAGCGGGAAAAACAGTCATTCCGGAATGGAGGATTTAAGGTGGCTGACCAAACGGAGCAGACGGAACAAAAGGAGCAGGAACAGAACATGGAGGCGGGCGGTATGACGGGGCGTCTGGAAGCGGGAACCGGAATGGTATTCCATGACATCACCTACGGAGAGGAAGCACCCGGATGGGTGGACGGCGTATATTATCCCAGAGCTGCAAGGCGGGAATTGGGGAAAAGCTTCCTGGAGGAGCGGGATGGCATTCTCAGGATCCACAGCCGCGTGTGGCAGGAGATCGAGGAAACCGGTTTCGGCATTTATTATTACGAGGAAACGACGCAAATGTCAGGAAAGCTTTCCGGCAGTAATTACCTGATAAAAGCGGTTCTGGTAAATCCCACGGAGGAGCCCTATGCCTGTCACATCCGGGTAAACGGGATTGTGAAAGCGGAGGCGGTCACGGTAGCGCCGGGGGAGGAAAGGGAGGCGGCAGTCGCGCTCTGTCTTACCGAGGACCATTTTACCCTGACCTTTGCCACGGCGGCATTGCCGGAGATTCGGGATCGGGTGCTGGAGGGGGATGTCTACATCAGTTCCCTTGAAATCGTGGGGCAGCCGCCCCTGGAAAAGCGGCAGGTTCCCAGAATTTTCCTGGTATCTGATTCCACGGTGCAGAGTTACGAGAAGCGCTTTTATCCCCAGACGGGCTGGGGACAGGTTCTTTGCCAGTTTTTTAAGGGCTACGGGCAGTACCGGGAATATCCGGCGGAGCACAGCACTTATTCCCTGGCAAGGACTTATGAGCTTCCCCGGGTGGTGATTGAAAACCGTTCCATCGGCGGCAGGAGCGCAAGGTCTTTCTATGATGAGGGAAAGCTGGATCAGGTGCTGGAGATATTATGTCCCGGCGATTATATGTTTGTGCAGTTCGCCCACAATGACGCCACGGCCATCCGGCCCAACCGGTACATACCTGCGGAGGAATTTCCTTTTTTCCTGCAGCGCTATATTGACGCATGCAGGCGCAGAGGGGCGCAGTGTGTCCTGGTGACGCCTGTGACCATGCGGGTGCTGGAGGAGGACGGCAGCAATAAGCTGTGTTTTGCCGAGTATCGGGAACAGGTGTTAAAGCTGGGTGAGGAGCAGAAGATTCCCGTGCTGGATCTCAGCAAGCGGAGTAACGATTATGTCAATCAGATCGGTTCGGAGGCCAGCAAGGGTCTGTATATGTGGCTGGAGGAGGGGGAATACCCTGAGGGCGCTTATGCGGCGGGGGTTTCCGACAAGGCCCATCTCCAGGAATATGGCGCCAGGGTCTATGCGGATATGGTGGCGCAGCTGATACAGGAGTATGACCGGGACGGACAGCTGGACGGACTGAAGGAACTGGTTCAGCCAATACCCATTGAGGAGATTAAGAAACCGGAAAAGCGGGCTGACGGCGCCGGCAGGGCGAGAGTGTACGCGGAGGATGCGGTGACCGGCTTTGTGGCCCAGGAAATTTCCGTGGAGAACGGCAGGGGCAGCTTTCTGCTCAACTGGAATCTTGTGGAAAACGCGGTCACGTATCACATCTACGGCAAGAAGAAAGAGGAGCTTACCTTCGAGGTGGTGCGAACTGTGACGAAAGAAGAAAAAGAGTCCCTGGCTGTGTTTCCTTTTACCGCGGAGGCGGGCATTTTCTGGCAGTATTATGTGACGGCCGTCTTTGCCAACGGCAGCGAGGGACACGCAAGCAGGATGATCGAGGTTGATTTGACATGAAAAAATTTTCTCTTACCCCATATTTATGGAAATATAAATGGAATTATATCGCAGGAATCATTATCCTGCTGCTGGTAGACCTTGCCAGCCTATACATCCCGCAGTACACGGGGGAGATCATAGACGGCCTGACGGAGGGAGCCTTCGGCATGCAGGGAGTGATCCCCATACTGGTTAAGATCTTTGCGGCAGGCATGGTCATGACGCTGGGGCGCTTTGGCTGGAGATATTTTCTCCAGGGCGCGGCGCGGGGCATCGAGTATCATCTCCGCAACGACATGTTCGGGCATCTGGAAACTCTGTCGGCCAGATATTTTAACAGCCACAAGACGGGAGATCTGATGGCTCATTTTACCAATGACCTGCAGGCCATCCGACAGGCGGTGGGTATGGCGGTGGTGACTACCTTTGACGCGGTGGTAATGACTGTCATGGTGCTGGTGAAAATGATCGTGTATGTGGATTTCCGACTGACGCTGCTTGCTTTCATCCCCCTGATCCTGGTGGCAATCGGCTGCTATTTTTACGGCATTGAAGTAAAAAAGCGGCAGCTGCGGCGGCAGGATGCCTTCTCCGAGCTGTCGGACAAAGCCCAGGAGAGTCTGGCGGGTGTCCGGGTGCTTAAGGCGTTTGTCCAGGAGGAACCGGACTTTAAAGCCTTTGAGGCGGCAAGTCTTAACAACATGGAGAAGAATCTGGCGGTGGTAAAGCTTCGCACCGTCTTCGGACCGCTGCTGGACGCCATCACCGGCGTCAGCCTTCTGCTGACCCTGGTTTTCGGCGGAAAAATGGTGCTGAACGGACAGGTCAGCATCGGCCAGTTCGTGGCCTTCAACACTTATATCGGCATGCTGGTGTGGCCCATGATTGCCTGCGGAGACTGTATCAACTCGTTCACCCAGGCGGCAGCGGCGTTCAAGCGTATCGCTTGCATTTTTGCGGAAAAGCCGGATATCGTGGACAAATATCCCGAGTGGACGGAAACAGACCACATCAAAGGGGATATTCAGCTGAATGACCTGACTTTTACATATCCTGACGGGGAACTTCCGGTGCTGAAAAATATTAATCTGCATATCAGGGCGGGGGAGATGCTGGCGATCCTGGGCAGGACAGGCAGCGGGAAATCCTCCCTGGCAGACCTGCTTATGCGTGTCTATGACTGCGGGGAGGGGATGCTGCTGATCGACGGGAAGCCCATCGACGAGATTCCCCTGGCCATGCTCCACCGTGACGTGGCTTATGTGCCACAGGATAATTTCCTGTTCTCCGACACGCTGGAGGAAAATATTGCATTCGGGCTGGAGGAGAGGATTGTGGAGCATCCGGAGCTGCGGAAGCGGATTCATCAGGCCGCAAGGCAGGCATGTATCCATGACAATATCATGGAGTTTCCGGAAAACTATGAAACTGTGGTGGGAGAGAGGGGCGTCACCCTGTCCGGCGGGCAGAAGCAGCGCAGCTCCATTGCCAGGGCATTGCTGATGAACGCGCCCATCCTGATCCTGGATGATTCTCTCTCAGCGGTGGATACGGACACGGAGGAACAGATTCTGGAAAACCTGGTGCAGCTGCGCCAGGGCATGACCACGATCCTCATTGCGCACCGTGTATCCACCTTACAGAAAGCGGATCATATCGCTGTGCTGACGGAGGGCGAGATGACGGAGTACGGCACGCACGAGGAGCTGCTGGAGCTGGGAGGCTTCTACGCCCATATCTATGAGAAGCAGCAGCTGGAACAGGAATTGAAGGAATTATAAAAGGCGGAAAGGAGCGTATTGTAATATGAGTGTTTTGACGGAAGACAATCTGGAATCTAATTATAAGGGAAACGCGCTGCTTCATCTGCTTTCCTATATGAAGCCCTACGCGGGCTGGATGCTTTTGAGCCTTATGCTGGTGCTTGCCCTGACGGGAATCGACCTGTACCGGCCCACCCTGATCGGAAATGCGGTGGATACCTTTGAGGCCAACGGCAATTACGACATTATCATGGATACGGCAATCAAATACGGGATTGTGCTGGCGTTAAGCTTTGTCTTTAATATCTCCCAGACATGGATCCTGCAGAAGACGGGACAGAGCATCATCCATACGGTCCGCAAGGAACTGTATGCCCATATCCAGAGTCTCAGCAGCCGCTACTTTGACCTGACTCCCGTGGGCAAGCTGGTGACCAGGGTGACGAATGATGTGGAGGCGTTGAATGAAATGTACTCCGGTATTCTGGTCAGGCTGTTCCGAAACATTATCAAGATCATCGGTCTGGCGGCGGTGATGCTGCTGATGGACTGGCGGCTGGCGCTGATTTCCTTCGTGTTGCTTCCCGTTGTGGCAGTGCTTACCGTGGTGTTCCGGAAGATCGCCAGGGAGACCTACCGGCTGTCCAGGACAAGGCTGACGGATATCAATACGTTTCTGTCGGAAAATATTTCCGGTATGCGCATTATTCAGATCTTTGGAAGGGAACAGCGCAAATTTGAGGAATTTGACGATAAGAATCAGAAGCTGTTCAAGGCTTACTATCGGGAAATGCTGGTGTTTGCGTTCTTCCGCCCGCTGATCTATATCCTGAGCGTCATTTCGCTGATGATCGTGCTGGGCGTGGGCAGCAGGGATGTGCTGGGTCAGGTGATTTCCATCGGTACGCTGTACATCTTCGCCCAGTATATCCAGTCCTTCTTTGAGCCGATCCAGGAACTGGCGGAGCAGTTTTCCACACTGCAGTCCTGTATCGCTTCCGCGGAGAAGATTTTTACCATCATGAATGAGGAGCCCACGGTGAAGGAAGATGACAACCCTGTCATATTGCCGGGGATCAAAGGGAAGATCGAGTTCTCCCATGTGTGGTTTGCCTACGACAACGAAAATTATGTGCTGCGGGATGTGTCCTTTGTCATAGAGCCGGGACAGAGCGTGGCCTTTGTGGGCGCTACGGGGGCGGGAAAATCCTCTATCCTGAATCTGATCGGCAGATACTATGATATCCAGAAGGGAAATATCTATATTGACGGCGTGGATATCCGGAGACTGAGCAAGAAACAGCTGCGCAGCGCCATCGGGCAGATGCAGCAGGATGTGTTTATCTTTGAGGGAAATATTGAGAGCAACATCCGGCTCTATGATGAGGACATTACACCGGATCAGATCAAGGAGGCGGCGGAATATGTCAATGCGTCCCATTTTATAGAGAGACTGCCGGGGAGATATCAGGAGACGGTCTCCGAGAGGGGCGCGACCTTCTCGGCCGGGGAGAGGCAGCTGCTATCCTTTGCCAGGACGCTTGCCCATAAGCCCCAGATCCTGGTGATGGATGAGGCCACTGCCAATATTGATACGGAGACAGAGCTTCTGATTCAGGAAGCGCTTGAGAAGCTGATGAAGGGCAGGACGACTATTATGGTGGCACACCGTCTGTCCACCATCCAGCATGCGGACTGCATTATGGTCATGCATAAGGGTAAGATCAGGGAGCAGGGGACACATCAGGAGCTCCTGGCCCAGAATGGCATTTATAAGAAATTATATGAATTACAGATCCAGCATGAGGTTTCCGCCTGAAAAAAGGCTGTGCTGCCACAGGACTGGAATGATGGCATGACAGATTGGGTATAATGGAAGATAAGCCCATGGAAAAAGTTTCTTTCAGTTTGTATGGAATGACAGGAAAGAAACGGCAATGCCGGAACGTGCAGAAAGGAAGGAAAGCTATGAGAAAGAAATGGATTGTGTATTTATGTGCAGGAGTTATGGTGATGAGCCTGGCGGCCTGCGGAAACGGTGATAAGACCGGGGAGAGCCAGAACGGTACATCGGGAAGCCAGACGGAGAGTGACGTCCTGGCGGGAAACCAGACAGGAAGCGGAGCGGGTGATCAGGCATCCGGCGGCGCAGGAGACCAGTCAGGTAGCAGTTCCGGGTCGGGAAATGTGGAGCAGGGCGGTTCTGGGGCGGGAAACGGCCACAATTACGAGGAGGGCTGGACCGAGGAGATGGCGGGGATCAAGGCTGCCATCCTGGAGCAGGCGGGAGACAATTACTTCCCCGATATGGCCTTGCTGCCCGATATGCTGGAGGCACAGTTCGGGATCACCGCGGATATGTATGACGATTACTTTGCGGAGATGCCGATGATCAGCGCCAATGTAGATACCTTATTGATAATCAAGGCAAAAGATGGTAAGGTGGAGGATGTGGAAGCTGCCCTGGAGGCTTATCGTGATGTCCAGATCAACGGGGCGATGCAATATCCCAAGAACATCGGTGTTGTACAGGGCTCCCGGATTGAGACCATCGGAAATTATGTCTGCTTTTCCCAGTTGGGCGGCGACACCATGGATCTGATGGAAAGCGGCGACGAGGCGGTGATTCTTCATTGCCAGGAATTGAATGATCTTGTGATCGGGATCATCCGTCAGAATGTAGAGTGAAGTTCTAAATCTCACACTGAAGAATGCAAGAGCAGCGTTTTTTTCATGGAATGTTTGTGCCGATTGCATCGGTATGGCGGAAGGTGCGAGGATCTGAGCAGGCGTACTCGGGATCTGTGGATGGGAATGCCGTCTGCGCGGCGGATTGAGAGGGAAAATGGTTTTCAGCAGTGTTTTGTTTTTGTTCCGGTTTCTACCCTTTTTCTTTATCGTGTATTTTCTGATTCCCGGAAGGGGAAAGAATGTGGTTCTCTTCCTGGGGAGTCTGCTTTTTTATGCCTGGGGGGAACCGGTTTACATATTGCTGATGCTGTTTTCCACGCTGGTTGACTATGTGAACGGGCGTCTGATCGGGAAGTTTCAGGGCAGGAACCAGGCGAAGGTTTTCCTTGTGCTCTCCGTTGTGATCAATCTGTTTATTCTCTGCTTTTTCAAATATGCGGACTTTCTGATACAGACGGTGAACGGCCTGACAGGCGCAGGGCTGCCGCATCTGAATCTACCGCTGCCCATTGGGATTTCCTTTTACACCTTTCAGACCATGTCTTATACCATCGACGTATACCGCGGCAAGGCGAAGGTGCAGAGGAATATCCTGGACTTCGGGGTGTATGTCACAATGTTTCCCCAGCTGATCGCGGGTCCTATTGTAAAGTACAGCGATGTGGAGCGCGAACTGCATGGCAGGAAGGTTGATATCATCGGGATCAGCCACGGGACAAAGCGATTTGTCACCGGCCTGGCGAAGAAAGCGCTTCTGGCCAATATGATCGGCGAACTCTGGGCGGATATTTCGGCCATGGAATTTGCGGGTATGAGCGTACTTACCTCATGGATAGGGGTGCTGGCCTTTGCTTTCCAGATTTATTTCGATTTTTCGGGATACTCCGATATGGCCATTGGCCTGGGGGAGATCATGGGATTCCATTTCCCGGAGAATTTCAATTATCCTTATATTGCATCGTCGGTGACAGATTTCTGGCGCAGGTGGCATATCTCGCTGGGAAGCTGGTTCAGGGAATATGTATACATCCCCCTTGGGGGCAACCGAAAGGGACTGTCCAGACAGCTTCTGAACATTCTGGCGGTCTGGATGCTCACCGGCATCTGGCATGGCGCAGGCTGGAATTTCCTTTTGTGGGGCCTCTGGTTCGCGTTTCTTTTGATGATGGAAAAGCTTTTCCTGGGTAGGGTGCTGTCACGGCTGCCCGGGGGGATCGGAATGATATATAATGCGTTGGCGGTACTGCTGGGGTGGGTCCTGTTTGCGCTGGACACTCCCGCCGGGATCGGCGGATATCTGGCGGCAATGTTTGGACTTGGGGGAAAACTGATAGACAGCCAGGGACTCTATCTGTTGGGCGAATATTTTGTCCTGCTTGTGATTGCCGCGGTGGCGGCAACCCCTCTGCCCGGACTGCTGGCAAAAGGACTGGAGAGGGCGGAGACGGGATGGGGAATCGCATTGTACCGTCTGGGGGAAAAGGTGGTTCCGGCGCTTCTGCTGCTGCTTTCCATCGCCGTTATCGTAGACGGTACCTTTAATCCTTTTCTTTATTTTAGATTTTAACGGGAAGTGTCGCTATGGGAGAGAAGAAAAATGCGCTTTTTACAACCGCGGTGATAGCTGCGATCATATTGATCTTTACCGCAGCCGATCTGTGCCGTGGCGACAGGTTTTATTCGGAGACGGAAAACAGGCTGCTTGCGGCCAGACCCAAGGCATCCGGGGAGACTGTCTTTTCCGGGAAGTTTGCGGAAGACTATGAGGCTTATGTGACGGATCAGTTTGTCAGCAGGGACAAGTGGATCGGGATCAAGACCCGGATGGATATCCTGCTGCAGAAAAAGGAGATCAACGGAGTCTATCTGGGAGAGGATGGATATCTGATTGAACAGCATCTTCCGGAGGATTATTCCGAGATCCTGGCAGCCAAGAAAACGGCGCTGCTGCTGGAACTGGTGGGAGAGTGGGATGCCGCTGTCATGCTGGTGCCTACCGCGGATAATATCCTGGCGGACAAGATGCCTGCAAACGCGCCCTGTTATGATCAGGCGGCGCTGCTGGAACAAATAGCGGCACAGGTGGGGGACAGGAATTATGTGGATGTCTACGGAAGCCTGAAAGCCCATTCACAGGAGGATATCTACTATCGCAGCGATCATCACTGGACCAGCCTGGGGGCATATTACGGGTATCTGGCATGGGCGGAAAACAGGGGAGAGACTCCCTATGCCTACCGCACCAATGCCATGACTGTTGTCTCCGAGGATTTCCTGGGAACGCTGCATTCCAAAACGAACCTTGACAGGGCAGGGGATACCATCCGGTATTTTGAGGGAACGGAGAAACGTCCCGTGACGGTGACTTATGATTTTAACAGGGTCACGGATACTTTTTATGAGAGATCCTATCTGGATACGAAAAACCAGTATGGCTTTTTTTTGGATGACAATCATGCCTTTATTCAGATCGACACCAGCTATCGGAACGGGAAGACCCTTTTTGTCATTAAGGATTCCTACGCGAACAGCATGGTTCCGCTGCTGACGCCGCACTATGAGAGGATTTATGTGGTGGATCTGAGATATTATAACGGCAGACTTTCGACGCTGATGAAGCAGATGGAACCTGAAGGGGGGATGGATGTGCTTGTGCTCTACAACTGCATTCACTTTTTGGAGGAGTTCGAATATATGTGATGACCAGAAGATGAAATAGGGAGGTGCAAGCTTGAAAGCGGTAGTATTTGATATGGACGGGGTTCTGTTTGACACGGAACGGATATGTATGGAGAGCTGGATCGCCGTGGCGGAGGAGGACGGCCTGCCGGACATGGAGAAGATCTTTCCCCTGTGTATCGGCGGCAATGCCAATGACAGCAGGCGGATCGTGCTGGATGCATATGGACAGGACTTTGACTATGAAGCCTTTCGGAAGAAGGCATCTGATAAATTCTGGAAGAATATCGGGGAAAACGGCCTGCCCATGATGACGGGGGTGCGGGAGATCCTGGAATGGCTGAAAGAGGAGCAATGGATCGTGGGTCTTGCCTCCTCCACCAAACGGTCATCTGTCCTTGACCATCTGGAGCGGGCGGGGATCAGTGGCTATTTCCAGGCCGTCGTGACGGGAGATATGGTGGAACATTCCAAGCCTCTTCCGGATATCTATCTGATCACATGCAGGCATCTGGGCATAGAGCCTTGTGAGGCATATGCCATTGAGGACTCTCCCAACGGGATCCGTTCCGCCTACGCCGCGGGGATGTGTCCCCTTATGGTGCCGGACATGCTGCAGCCTGATGAGGAGATAAGGCATCTGAGTTACCGGATCTTTCAGGATCTGCCGGAGGTCCTGGAGTTTCTGAAATGGGGTGACAGCCTCGTTTGAGAGAAGGAAAGCGCAGGAAAATGCAGGCGTGCGGTGACGTATGCCGGAAAGCGGGAAGTGCCGGATGGCGAATTTAGGGATACCACGAAATACGATTGAAATTTTACAGAGATACCATTTTAATTTCCAGAAAAAATACGGGCAGAATTTTCTCATCGATGTCAATGTTCTGGACAGAATCATTGCCGCCGCGGAGATCACGAGGGAAGACTGCGTGCTGGAGATCGGTCCGGGTATCGGCACCATGACACAGTATCTGGCGGAGAGTGCAAGGGAAGTGGTGGCGGTGGAAATTGACAGGAATCTGATCCCCATCCTGGAAGATACGCTGTCCGGTTATGACAATGTGACGGTCATAAACGAAGATATCCTGAAACTGGATATCCGGAAGATTGTGGAGGAAAGGAACGGCGGAAAACCTGTCAAGGTGGTCGCCAACCTGCCTTATTACATAACCACGCCGATTATCATGGGACTCTTTGAAAGCAAGGTGCCCTTAAAGAGTATCACTATCATGGTGCAGAAGGAAGTGGCGGACAGAATGCAGGTGGGGCCGGGCACCAAGGATTACGGCGCCCTGTCCCTGGCGGTGCAGTATTACGCGAAGCCGGAGATCGTGGCAAATGTGCCGCCCAACTGTTTCATTCCCCGCCCCAATGTGGGCAGCGCGGTGATACGGCTGACCAGGTATGATACGCCAACCGTCAGAGTGCAGGATGAAAGAAAACTGTTTTCCCTGATCAGGGCTTCCTTTAACCAGAGGAGAAAGACCTTGGTCAACGGACTGTGCAATGCGGCAGAGCTGCATTTGTCTAAGGAACAGGTGGCCGGTGCGCTGGAGGAGATGGGACTGCCGCCAGCCATACGGGGAGAGGCGCTGACCCTGGAGCAGTTCGCGGAACTGAGTGATCTGCTGTGCGGAAAATAGATTATAATTTTACCAATAATTGCTTTTATGTAGACAAGACGGATTTTATCCGGGAATGGTGGGAACGCAAGGATGATGTGACTTTGATTACCCGTCCCCGCCGTTTTGGCAAGACGCTGAACATGGGTATGCTGGAGTATTTTTTCCCGTGGACCATGCCGGGCAGGGAGAATTGTTCCAGGGTCTTTCCGTGTGGAAGGATGAGGAATACAGGGCGATTCAGGGAACATGACCGGTGATCAGCCTGTCCTTTGCCAGGGTAAAGGAAGCTTTTTATCACGGATTTGTACTGGGGCTTCTGCTGGATTTGGGAAATGATTATATAATTACATACTTGCACAAAAGACGCGATTATTATAGAGTTTAAGGTGCGGAACCGGAGGAGAGAAAAAAGGTATTCATCGGCTGAAATTCCTGCATAAACAACATGTCTTTTTGCCGCTATTATATGTTTGATAAAAATACAAGGTATAGATACTATATCTTGTATTTTTTATGAAAAATTATAAAAAATTAAACTATATTTTTTGACATGTACCTATAGATTATGGTAAACTATAGAGAATCAAAATAGTGGGATATTATTGCCTGGCAGAGGATAAAGACTTTGATGTCGTGAAAACAGATTCGGAAGAGGGAGCGAAGTACCTTGGATAAGTATGAATATAAAGTAAGAGCGGATGAGATAAAGGATCTGATTGCTCAGGGAGAATATGTGCAGGCCGCAGAGATCGCGGATACCATTGACTGGCGGCGGGTGAAGAGTGTGATGATGCTCTGCACCATCAGCGATCTGTATAAGATTAACAGACGTTATGAGGATGCAAGGAATATGCTTCTCCTGGCTTATGAAAGAAGACCCGGAGGCAGGACGATCTGCTATTCTCTCTGTGAACTGTCTATTAAGATGGAAGATTATGTGCCGGCGGTCAATTATTATAAGGAATTTGTACAGGTGGCGCCCAAGGATCCGGGACGCTACATTTTGCAGTATAAGCTGTATGAGGCCCAGGATGTGAGCCTGGAGGAACGTATCGGGGTCCTGGAGGAACTGAAGAAGAGGGACTACCGCGAAAAGTGGGCATATGAACTGGCATATCTTTACCACAGGGTAGGGCTTGGTACACGCTGTGTGGAGGAGTGTGATGAACTTATCCTCTGGTTTGGTGAAGGAAAATATGTCATAAAGGCTATGGAACTGAAAATGCTTCATCAGTCTCTGACCCCTTCCCAACAGGAGAAGTATGATCACCGCTTTGACGGGGCTGCGCAGACTTATTATGAGCCTCAGCAGGAAGTGTCCCGCCAGGAAACATCCCAGGATCAGTATTACGAGACCCGTCAACAGGCGGCGTCCCAGGGTCAGCTCTATTATGAAGACCAGCAGACGGCGCCCCAAGATCAGTTCTATTATGAAGACCAGCAGACGGCGCCCCAGGGTCAGTTCTATTATGAGGGGCAGCCGGGGATGTCCCAGGAGCAGTCCTATTATGAGGGGCAGCCGGGGATGCCCCAGGAGCAGTCCTATTATGAGGGGCAGCCGGGGATGCCCCAGGAGCAGTCCTATTATGAGGGGCAGCCGGGGATGCCCCAGGAGCAGCCTTATTATGAGGGGCAGCCCTATTATGCGGAACAGCAGGGAGCGCTTCAGGGGCAGCCGGGGATGTCCCAGGAGCAGTCCTATTATGAGGGGCAGCAGGGGGTGTCTCAGGAGTCGTCTTATTTTGTGTCGGGGCAGGAAATGGTGCCTGGCTATGAAATGGGGGACAAGCCCCGGATTTATGAAACAATTTCCGGAGGGGCATCCGCAGACAGTGAGGTTTTTGGAGAGCAGGAATTATATAACCGACAGGGGGTTCCCGCGGAGACGGCACAGCCCGTGCCCGCGCAGACCGAGGAATTGGATATTCAGGTGAAACCCATGGATATGGGGCAGTATAATACCATCAATCTTCAGGCGGAGATTGCTGCGGGTCTGAAAGAAGTGTTGGAAGAGGATCAGAAAGCGGCACGGGGGGATGAGATAACCCGTGCGATCATGGCACCAATGCTGGAAACAGAGACGGAATCCCTGGATCTGCCCGAGATCGATGAGGTGGATGCGGAGGATCTGGGACCGGAAGCTGAGGTGATGGAAGGTTCAGAAGTGTTCTTCGGCGAAACGGGGGAGATCGGAGACTTACAGTCTTCCACCCAGGCATCTTCCGATGGAGAAGCGGGCAAAGTGATTGTACCTGAGATTGGTAAAGCAACTGTTTATGCAGGGGACATATCCGGGAAGTATTCTGTGGGTTCCATGCAAAAGGAGACGGCGAACACCCCGGTAGAGTGGGAAACATTGAAACAATCGGCGGAAGCGGAGACGGCGAACACCCCGGTAGAGTGGGAAACATTGAAACAACCGGCGGAAGCGGAGACGGCGAATACCCCGGTAGAATCGGAAACATTGAAGCAACCGGCGGAAGCGGAGATGGCGAATACCCCGGTAGAATCGGAAACATTGAAGCAACCGGCGGAAGCGGAGATGGCGAATACCCCGGTAGAATCGGAAACATTGAAGCAACCGGCGGAAGCGGAGACGGCGAATACTCCGGTAGAGTCGGAAACATTGAAACAGTCGGCAGAAGTGGAGCAGAAACTGACGGAAGCGGATCCTGCGGAAGGACAGCCTGAAACGGATGCCACAGCGGAAATTGTCATGGCACAGATCAGACGTGAGTCCAGAGCGGAAGAACAGGTGCTGACTGCACAGCCTCCCAGGGAGATCGCCGGAGTCCTCTCACAGGAGTCGGACGGACAGATCAGTCTTGTCATGCCGGAAAGCGAACAGATCGAGAAGCAGATCACCGGACAGATGAATCTGGAGGATGTCCTGAAAGAATGGGAGCGCATGAAGCAGGAGAATGCGGAAAAGCGTAAGGAAGAAGTGCGCCAGCATGTGCTCCGTCATACTGGTGAAATGTTCACTGCATTTGAAGCGTCAGTCAGGGATGGCCTGCTGGAACAGCTGGAAAAAGATAACGCCAAAGCTCAGGAAAGTTCGGAAGAGCCGTTTGTGGAAGAAGAGTTGGCAGAGGACATGGCGACAGAAGACGGGGCTGTGGAGGAAACCATCTATGAGCCTTCGGAAGAAGAGCCGGTAGAGGAATATGCGGAGGATAATGAGGACTGGGACAGCCTGCTCCGGGAGGAACCGGAGGAAGAACTGGAGACGATCCTGAAAGAGGCAGAGCAGGAAGTTATCTTTGGGGATGCCGATGCAGTGGAAGAGATTGAGGAAATCGAAGAGATAGAGGAAACCGGGGAGACCGATGGATTCGAACCGGAGGAAGCAGAGGAGCCTGCGCCTGGGAGAGAAGAGGCGGAGGAAACTTCTTTTGAAGCAGAAGGGGCGGAAGACCTTGAGGCGGAAAAGGAAAAACCGGAAAAGGAAAAACCGGAAAAGTCTGAGCCTGAAGGGGAGAATCGGAAGAACCCTGAGCAAGCTGCGAAATCGGAGAAGACCCAAAAACCAGATAAGCCTGAAAAGCCGGAACAGAAAGAAGAAGCAGAAGCTTCTACTGTGGAGCGTGAAAAAGGGAAAGTGCGCAGCCTGACCAGAGAAGAGAAGGAGTTGTATGGTCCTTATATCCAGAGCCGTGCTTCCAGGGAGCAGCTTGTTCAGGCCATCGATAATATCAGCATGGCGGCCTACACCGGAAATATCATTATTACCGGCGAGGAAGGCATGGATACGGTGTCCCTGGCCAAGGATATGATCCGCGAGGTGCAGATGACAGACAGCAACTTTGCCGGAAAGGTGGCAAAGATCTCCGGTCAGGCATTGAATAAAAAAGATGTGGAGGCCACCATAAACCAGCTGGCCAGCGGTGCGCTGATCATCCAGAAGGCATCAGGCATGGATCCGGATACGGCGAAGCGCCTTCACAAGGCATTACAGCAGGAATCCTTTGGCATCATCATCATCCTGGAGGATGTGAAGAAGGCGATGAACAAATTCCTGGAGCAGTATCCCAAACTGGCCGCCTGCTTTACCGCAAGGATGGATGTGGAGTCCCTGAGCAACGGTACGCTGGTGGCATTCGGGAGAAAGTATGCCCGGGAGAGGGAATACTCCATTGACGATATGGGTATCCTGGCGCTTCACACCAGGATTGACGAAATGCAGACCAGCGACCATGTGGTGACTGTTCTGGAAGTCAAGGAACTGGTGGACAGCGCCATCAAACATGCCAACAGGAAAACACTAAAGCATTTCTTTGACATATTGCTTGCGAGAAGGTATGATGAGGAGGACATGATTATTTTGACCGAAAGGGATTTTGCGTAAAAGGAATATAGCTGTATAGGGAGGGATATCTTATGGAGAAAGAAACGCAAAAGGTATTTATTTCGGAGGCAGACCAATACCTGTTCTCACAGGGTACGCACTATGACATTTACAAGAAGCTGGGTGCGCACCTTTCTGTGGAGAAGGGGAAGGCGGGCGTTTACTTCGGCGTCTGGGCGCCCAATGCGGAAGAGGTGCATGTGATCGGCAGCTTCAACGGCTGGAATGAGACGTCTCATCCCATGGAAAAACTGGGGCCTGTGGGGATCTGGGGCCTGTTCATTCCCAATGTGGGGGTGGGAACGTTATATAAGTTCCTGATCACGGCGAAGGACGGCAGAAAGCTTTACAAGGCAGATCCTTTTGCAAATTATGCGGAACTTCGCCCGGGGACCGCTTCCATCATCACGGATCTGGGCGGCTTTGACTGGCAGGATACCAAGTGGATGACGGAGCGGGATAAAAAGAACTGGAACAGGGAGCCCATGGCGATTTACGAATGCCATGTGGGTTCCTTCATGAAGCATCCTGACGGCACGGAGGAGGGCTTCTATAATTACCGTGAGTTTGCCGACCGTATTGTGGATTACCTGAAAGAAATGAAGTTTACCCATGTGGAATTGATGGGCATTGCGGAGCATCCCTTCGACGGCTCCTGGGGCTACCAGGTCACCGGCTATTATGCGCCCACATCCCGTTACGGGACGCCCAAGGATTTCATGTATCTGGTGAATAAGCTGCACAAGGCAGGGATCGGCGTGATCCTGGACTGGGTGCCCGCCCACTTTGCCACAGATGCCCACGGCCTGGGTGAGTTCGACGGACAGTGCATCTTTGAGCATCCCGATCCACGTCTGGGCGAGCACCCCGACTGGGGAACCAAGATTTTTAATTACGGAAAATATGAAGTGAAAAATTTCCTCATTGCCAATGTGCTGTTCTGGCTGAGGGAGTTCCATGTGGACGGAATCCGTGTGGACGCGGTGGCTTCCATGCTGTATCTGGATTACGGCAAGCAGGATGGACAGTGGGTGCCTAATAAGTATGGCGGAAACGAGAACCTGGAAGCCATCGAGTTTTTTAAACATATGAATTCTGTTGTCAGGGGCACCTATCCCGGCTTCCTGACTGTTGCGGAGGAATCCACTGCATGGCCAAATGTGACCGGCGATATCGGCGGTGAGAGCCTGGGCTTTGCTTTCAAATGGAATATGGGCTGGATGCATGATTTCTGCGAGTATATGAAGCTGGATCCCCTCTACAGAAAGGGAAACCATTATGCCATGACCTTCGCCATGACATACAATGAGAGCGAAAAATACATCCTGCCCCTGTCCCATGACGAGGTGGTGCATCTGAAATGCTCCATGGTGAACAAAATGCCCGGCTATACGGTGGACAAATACGCCAATCTGAGGGTGGGATATACTTATTACTTTGGCCATTGCGGCAAGAAACTGCTGTTCATGGGCCAGGAGTTCGGACAGGAGCGGGAGTGGAGCGAGGCAAGGGAGCTTGACTGGTATCTGCTGGAGGAGAAGAGCAACCAGGGCATGAAGGCTTATGTGGGAGAGCTGTTGAAGCTGTACAATAAGTATCCTGCTTTCCATGAGATTGACGACAGCTGGGCGGGCTTTGAGTGGATGAATGCCGACGACGCGGAAAACAGCGTGTACTCCTTTGTGAGAAAATCCTCCACAGGCAGGAACAACCTTCTGTTCGTGCTGAACATGACACCCGTCAAGCGGGAGGGCTACACGGTGGGTGTTCCCAAAAAGAAAAAGTATAAGCTGCTCTTAAACAGCGACGACGAGAAATTCGGCGGCTGGGGCAATGAGATCCCTGCGGAGATCGCGGCGGTGAAGGAACCCTTCCACTATCACGATTATTCCATTTGCTTTGACCTGCCTCCCTATGGAGCGGCGGTGTTTGTGTTCTAAGGAAGCGCTGTTGAAATCAGGACTTTTCCGAACTTCCAGCGTGGGAAACATTTTGACCTGCATTTTAAGACAACTGCATCAGAGAAAAAAGAAACACCCCATCGGTTTGTGTCGGCGGGGTGTTTGCTTATTTGAACTTGCACTTTAATGTCGAAACCTGAAAAAACGTAATGGCAAGAGTTTATATAATATGCTATATTATGGGATAAGATGATAAAAATACATTTTGAAAAACCACATACACAGGAGGAAGCTAATGTACCGGATAGGCATATGTGATGACGCGGAAGGCGTCTGTGTTTCCCTGAAAGAAATGATCTTGCGGTTTGCACATGCGAACCATGTGCAAATGGATGTGATGATGTGGCGCACCGGGGAGGAATTATGCCATTTTTTAGAGAAAGAAGGACAGGTTGATCTTCTTTTCCTGGATATTGTATTATTCCCGCGGGCAATGAGCCAAGCGGATGCGTCAGGAACCTTTGGTTCCTTATCCATCTGGCGAATGCCGCGAGGGTCACGGTCCTCGTCAGCTTACTGCGGGGGCTGTGATTTGTTCGAAATGTCGGGGGTCGAGGCGGGAAATTTCATCAGGAATTATCTGAATGACAGGCAAATGCAGATTGTCTATATATCGGAATATTCCTCCTATGCGATGGAATTGTTTCGGGTACAGCCCCTGGACTTCCTGATAAAGCCAATCACGCAGGAGCAGATGAGCGACTGCCTGAATAAGGCAATGGAGTATATCGACGGGAACAGGAAGACCTTTTTCTACCAGAATGGAAAGGAATGTATTTATATTCCATACGGGGATATCTTGTATTTTACCAGTGAGGGAAGGAAGGTAAAGGTTATTACAAATAGCGCTGTGAGGGAATTTTATGGGAAGCTGAATGGTGTCCTGAAAGAAGCGCCGGGACAGTTTCTGGTGATCCATAAATCCTATATTGTGAACCGTGAGAAGGTACTCCGATATACATATGAATGGGTCGAATTTGCTGACGGCACTATGTTGCCGATCAGCAAGGCTCACAGGAAGCAGGTGAGGGAGATTTTGGGAAAGGGAGAGAACAGATGATAAATTCGTTGATTACTGTGTTGACTAATTTTGTTGGTATCTATTTGATCAGAAAGTTTGTCATCATTTTTTTGGACGACATAAAACCGGACAAAAGGGTAGAAATGATAGTCTTTGGCGCATTTTTTGTAATCAGCACCGGCGCTTACTTTATGTTTCATTTGACCTATGTAAATGTCATTTGCAGTATTGTAGGAATCAGTGCGCTTGTGTTATTGAGGACAAAATCTGTCAAGATGTACTTTTTGGTGACGTATTCCATTTACTTTTTGAATCTCATATGCGATTGCATTGTTGTGGCGTTGTTTGTAGATTACCAGGAAGGGCAGGAGTTTAACCAGGTATTTGTTATAATAGAGGATTTCCTGATATTTATCTGTGAACTGGTGACGGAAAAAATAGTGCGGCACCGGAGGAAGGATGATGATGCCGTGCAAAATATCCCTTTAATATTGGTTCCCTTATCAAGTGTCATTACGGTACTTATTTTTATGTGGACCAACAATAGAGAGGCAATGCTTATTGCGGCGGTCAGTCTTCTCATCGTAAACTTTCTGGTATTTTATCTCTATGACATTGTAGTGCAGACTGCCTCTGCCCAATGTGAAAATGAGTTGCTGCAGCAGCAGGTACAGGTGTATCAAAACCAGATGAATATCATTATGCAGGGAGAAGGTAAGGTCAAAAGCCTGCGGCATGACATGCGATACCATATGGGGGAACTACAGTATCTGATAGAGAAAAAGGGGAAGAAGGATGCCTTAAGCTATATTGATACTATGAAAAGCTTTCTGCAGAACCCTGATGAGATAGTAAGTTCAGGGAATGTGGAAATGGACAGCCTGTTGAATTATATGCTGCAGTGGGCAAAAAGGGATCTGAAAACGGTAACTGTCAATGTAAGTATACCGGAAAATATCCTTCCGGCTTTTGATATCAATATGATCCTGGGGAATCTGCTGGAGAACGCCATAGAGGCGGCGCGGCAGTCGGAAGAGAAAATGTTGGAGGTATTGGTTTCTTATAAACAAGGGGTAATGACCATTGATATCAAAAACAGCTTTGCCGGTGAATTGAGGAAAGACAGGAATGGTTTTGTTACCACAAAAGCAGAAAAGGAAAGGCATGGGGTTGGCCTGAACAGTGTGAAACAGATTGTGGAAAAATATAAAGGGTTGCTGAAAATAGTAACACAGGAAAACCTGTTTTGTGTGAATGTAATTTTGTATCTCTCCCAATTTTAACATAAATAAGTCCAATTTTGACAATGTTATGTGCAAAGCATTATTTTGTGTTATCATGTCAAAAAGGAGAGATGCGGCAATGAAGAAAATACATAAGACATTGGAAAAGGTGGTCGCAAAGGCAGCGATAAAGATGGCAGGCATTGAGGCGAATACCGCTTGTCGTGGTTATTCCTATCAGCCCAGGGAACCGAAAGACCTGAAAAAGCTGCGAAAATTTTGATGTGGACGCAGCGATTTACGGATCAATCTATCAAGGATGGAGTGGTCGCGCCTGAAGATGCGGAAATCGTAAGATATGGTTTGGAAGCACTGGCGGATAATGTACTGGCCTTTTTGTTGACGACGCTTATTGGATTTTTTTATGGAAGTCTGCTGTCTGGCATTGCTTTGTGGATGTTGACCTTTCCGCTGAGAAAATATGCGGGCGGCTACCACGCCAAAACAAAAGGACAATGTTTGACCTGCTATAATAAAGTTGTAACGGTAGTGGCTAATAAGATATACTGAAAATA
>CANDMD010000002.1 GCA_947385725.1 uncultured Lachnospiraceae bacterium
CAGCTTCCCCTGGCGCGTATGACCTGGGATGAGGCAATGAACCGTTTTGGTTCTGACAAGCCGGACACCCGTTTTGGCATGGAACTTGTGGATGTCTCTGAGACGGTGAAGGGCTGCGGCTTCGGCGTGTTCACCGGCGCCCTGGAAGCAGGCGGCAGCGTGAGGGGCATCAATGTAAAGGGGCAGGCGGAAATGCCCAGGAAGAAGATTGATGCCCTGGTGGAGTTTGCGAAAGGATATGGCGCGAAGGGACTGGCCTATCTGTCCGTGCTGCCGGACGGCACGTACAAATCTTCCTTTGCCAAGTTCATGACGGAGGAGGAACTGAAAGCCCTGGTGGCGGCAATGGGTGGAGAGCCGGGAGACTTGCTGCTGTTTGCCGCTGACCGGCTGAAGATCGTATGGTCCGTATTGGGCGCTCTCCGGATTGAGGTGGCGAAGCAGCTGGAGCTGATCGACAATGACAGGTTCAATTTCCTGTGGGTGACGGAGTTCCCCCAGTTTGAATGGAGCGACGAGGAGGAGCGGTATGTGGCGATGCACCATCCTTTTACCATGCCCATGGAGGAGGATCTGCCCCTTCTGGAGAGCGACCCCGGCAAGGTCAGGGCGAAGGCTTACGATATCGTGTTGAATGGCGTGGAACTGGGCGGCGGCAGCGTGAGGATCTTCCAGGCGGATATCCAGGAGAGGATGTTCCGGGCGCTTGGCTTTACGGAGGAAAAGGCTCATGAGCAGTTCGGTTTCCTGCTGGATGCGTTCAGGTATGGGGTCCCCCCTCACGCAGGTCTGGCCATCGGCTTTGACCGGTTCGTGATGCTGCTGGTGAAAGCGGATAATATTCGCGAGGTGATCGCGTTCCCCAAGGTGAAGGATGCTTCCTGCCTGATGTCGGAGGCGCCCAATGTGGTGGATGAAAAGCAGCTGGAGGAATTGTGCCTGAGGATTGTTGAGACAGGAAATGCGGAAACGCAGAATAGCTGAAGACGGAACGGAGGGCGGATGCAGATCGGAATGCAGGAGAGACGGTATCTGCTGGATATCCGGCAAATGCTGGAAGACGATGGTGGGGAGGCAGTCTTGCAGAAGGCCTTGGCCAGAATAGACGAGGAGCGCAGACGGAAGGCGCTCCCTCTTAAAAGCGCCAGGGCGCGGGCTGCCAGCATCGGTGCCGGACTGCTGATACAGAAAGCTCTGTCGGAGGACGGAGGCGCCGGGAAGGCGCTACAGCGCTTTTCTGTGGAGGAACTGCTGCTGGCATTAGCCCCTTCTGCCATAAAACCCCGTTATCAATATGGTGAAAACGGTAAACCATATCTGGAGGGGTGTTCTTTTTATTTTAACCTGTCCCATTCAGGAGACTATGTTTTCTGCGGCGTGTCAAAGCGGGAGATCGGCGTAGATATCCAGAAAATACAGGCAGGCAATGAACTGAGACTGGCAAGACGTTTTTTTTCGCCTGTCGAGCGTCAGGCACTGGAAGCCTGCGGGGATGGGGAAAGCCGGCGCAGCATGTTTTTTCGCATGTGGACCCGGAAAGAGGCATATGGCAAGCTGACGGGGGAAGGCCTCGGCGGAGCCGTGGGGAAGGATCTCTGGACGGACGGAGCCGTGGGGAGGGATTTCCGGACGGACGGAGCCGTGGGGAGGGATTTCCGGACGGACGGAGCCGTGGGGAAGGATTTCCGGACGGACGGAGCCGTGGGGAGGGATTTCCGGACGGACGGAGCCGTGGGGAGGGATTTCCGGACAGACGGAGCCGTATGGAAAGCGATTCCGGCGGACAGCGGGGAAAAGGAGAGATCTCAGGCGGAGGAATTTCGGACGCTCGGTCCCGAGGGGAAGGAGCTGCTCTGGGAGGAATATGAGGAACTGCCCGATTATCAGATCGCAGTCTGTAGATATGGTATATAGGAGGAAATCAGGTTGGCATGAGAAGGTTGATGAAATATTTAAGGGATTTTAAAAAGGAATCTGTGCTTGCACCGCTGTTTAAGCTGCTGGAAGCATTTTTTGAACTGCTGGTTCCTTTGGTTATGGCGAATATCATAGACATTGGCATCGCCGACAGAGATATGGGCTATGTGACCAGAATGGGGCTCTGCCTGCTTGCCCTTGCCATTGTGGGACTGGTGTCCTCCATAACGGCCCAGTTTTTCGCGGCAAAGGCAGCGGTGGGCTTCTCCGCCCGTCTCCGGCAGGCGTTGTTCGACCATATCCAGGGATTGGATTTCACCAATATTGACAGGGCGGGAACCTCCACCATGATCACCCGCATGACCAGCGATATCAACCAGGTGCAGTCCGGCGTCAATATGGTGCTGAGATTGTTCCTGCGGTCGCCCATCATTGTGTTTGGCGCCATGATCATGGCGTTTACCATTGACGTAAAGAGCGCGCTGATCTTTGTGGTGGCGATCCCGCTGCTTGCCATTGTGGTATTCGGCATTATGATGTGGACCATGCCCCTTTATAAGAAGGTTCAGAGCGGCCTGGACAAGGTGCTGGGCGTGACCCGGGAAAACCTCACCGGCGTCCGTGTGATCCGCGCGTTTCATAAGGAGGAAGAGGAAGAGAAAAAGTTTGGGGAATATACCACAGCCCTTGCCGACAGCCAGACCTTCGCCGGCAAGATCAGCGCTGTCATGAATCCTGTCACATATGTTATCGTTAACGGGGCGATCATTGCCCTGATCTACACGGGGGCAGTGCAGGTAAACATCGGGAATCTGTCACAGGGCGAAGTGATCGCCATCATCAACTATATGTCCCAGATCCTGGTGGAACTGGTGAAGCTGGCAAGCCTGATCATCACCATCACGAAGGCTCTTGCCAGCGCCGACCGTGTGGCAGGGGTGTTTGAGATTCAGAATGAGGAACGTGAAGGAAGGCAGGAGGCGTCCTCCGCGCAGATGGCCGGGAAGGCGGCGCAGGACCGCGGCAGCGATCTGCCTGTTCCCTTCCTGGAGTTTGAACATGTGTCCCTGACTTACGCAGGGGCGGGAGCGGAAACGCTGCAGGACATGCATTTTACGGTGGACAGGGGGGAGACCGTAGGTATCATCGGCGGTACAGGTTCCGGCAAATCTTCCCTGGTAAACCTGATTCCCGGCTTCTACCCGGTGACAGAGGGTGCGATCCGCCTGAAAGGGCAGGATATCCGCTCCATACCGGAGGATACGCTGCGCAGCTGCATCGGCGTAGTGCCCCAGAAGGCGGTATTGTTCAAGGGTACCATCCGCAGCAACCTGCAGTGGGGCAAACCTGACGCCACGGAGGAGGAGATGTGGCAGGCAATCGATACCGCCCAGGCAAGGGAAGTGGTGGAAGGCAAGGAGGGAAAACTGGATGCCAGGATCGCCCAGAACGGAAAGAACCTTTCCGGCGGACAGAGACAGAGGCTGACCATAGCCAGGGCGCTGGTCAGGAAGCCGGAGATCCTGATCCTGGACGACAGCGCCTCGGCCCTGGACTACGCCACGGATGCGAAACTGAGGGAAGCGCTTCGGGCACTGGAGGGTACGACCACCACGTTTATTGTTTCCCAGCGGGCTTCCACCATCCGTCATGCGGACAAGATCATCGTGCTGGATGACGGCGAGATGGCCGGTATCGGCACCCATGAGGAGCTGCTGGCGGGCTGCGAGGTGTATCAGGAGATTTATTATTCCCAGTATCCTGACGAGAGAAAGGCGGAATGAGAGAAATATGGCTAAGACAGTGAAAAAAGCGAAATCAGGCCAGATGGAGACTTTAAGGCAGGTGTTGGACTATATCCGCAGATATTGGCTGCTGGTAGGTCTTTCCCTGATCCTGGCGGCGGTGACGGTGATCCTCACACTCTATATCCCCATCCTTACCGGCGACGCGGTGGATCTGCTGCTGGGAAAGGGCGCGGTGGACTTTGACGGCGTGTTCTTTATTATGAAAAAGATCGGTATTGCCGTTGCCGTCACCGCTGTTTCCCAGTGGGTGATGAATACCTGCAACAATCACATCACTTACCATGTGGTGAAGGATATCCGTGAGGATGCCTTTCATAAATTGGAGCAACTGCCCCTGAAATATCTGGATGCCCATTCCTACGGGGACGTTGTCAGCAGGGTGATCGCGGATGTGGACACCTTCGCGGACGGTCTGCTGATGGGCTTTACCCAGCTTTTCACAGGGGTTCTGACCATCCTTGGAACACTTGGCTTCATGCTCTATACCAATGTCCCCATCACGCTGGTGGTGGTATGCATAACGCCTGTCTCTTTCCTGGTGGCCAAATTTATTGCCACAAGGACCTATACCATGTTCAAGGAGCAGTCCGAGACCAGGGGGGAGCAGACCTCCCTGATAGAAGAGATGATCGGGAACCAGAAGATCGTCAAGACTTTTTCCCGCGAGGAGGCGGTGAAGGAACAGTTTGGCGAGATCAACGGCCGGCTGGAAAAGTGTTCCCTGAAGGCCATCTTTTTCTCATCCATCACCAACCCCGCTACCCGGTTTGTCAACAGCCTGGTATATGCGGGGGTGGGTATATTCGGTGCGTTTGTGGCAATCAGGGGGGGCATCAGCGTAGGCCGGCTGTCCTGTTTTTTGAGTTATGCGAACCAGTATACGAAGCCTTTCAATGAAATATCGGGCGTTATAACGGAGTTACAGAATGCGCTGGCCTGTGCGGCCCGCATCTTTGAACTGATCGACGAAGAACCCCAGGTTCCTGACAGCCCGGAGGCAAGGGTATTGTCGGACGTCCGGGGAAACGTGAAGCTGGAGAAGGTATTTTTCAGCTATGTCCCGGATAAAAAGCTGATCCAGGATTTTAACCTGGAGGTAAAGCCCGGCCAGAGGGTGGCCATTGTAGGGCCTACCGGCTGCGGGAAGACCACGGTGATCAATCTGCTGATGCGCTTTTACGACGTGGACAGCGGCAGGATCAAAGTGGAGGGTACGGATATCAGGGAGATCACCCGGGGCAGTCTCCGCACCAGCTACGGCATGGTACTCCAGGAGACCTGGCTGAGGGCGGGAACGATCCGGGATAATATTAAGATGGGGAAACCGGAGGCGACGGATGAGGAGGTCATCCAGGCCGCAAAGGCATCCCATGCCCACAGCTTCATCAAGAGGCTTCCCCAGGGATATGACACGGTCATCTCCGAGGACGGCGGCAGCCTGTCCCAGGGGCAGAAGCAGCTGCTGTGTATTGCCAGGGTGATGCTCTGTCTGCCTCCCATGCTGATCCTGGATGAGGCTACCTCCTCCATCGATACCAGGACGGAGATCCGCATTCAGAAAGCTTTTGCCAGGATGATGGAGGGACGTACCAGTTTCATTGTAGCCCACAGACTATCCACGATCCGGGAGGCGGATATCATTCTGGTCATGAAAGACGGCAATATCATAGAACAGGGGAACCACGAGACACTGCTGCAGCGGCAAGGGTTTTATGCGGAACTGTACTATTCGCAGTTCGCAGGGTGAAAGGATATTTAGAATATTGTTGACAGGTAAATGAATTAATCGGAAAGAATGCTTTTCTGAGTGTACTGGTACAAATGTCGTGACTGTTCACTCCGTGACCAGTCACATATGCACAGAAACCGCAAAACAGCGGTTTCGCACACAGCTGTCTTGGGTTTTGCACGCAAAAGGCGCGTGAAAACGCCTCGCAGTGGCGTGGGTGTGAAAAGTAACCAAATGTAACCAGTCCCCGCGGAAATGTAGTAAAGTGAAGTAATATATTTCCCTCTGTAAACCGATATATCTATTAAGGGAGCGTTGATTTCATCATCGCTTCCTTAGGACATCAGATGCAGTTACAAGGAGGTAAGCGATGAAAGTAGATCAGAATATCACCCTGTTTGTGGGCGGACAGCCCGGAAGCAGCCTGGCCACGGAGGGCACAGGGAAAAACCAGGAAAACAGAAAGACCGTGTTTGCAGGCGACCTGAATCAGCAGGGCGGTCCCATCCAGGACCGGATCGAGCAGAAGAAAAAGGAAGCCCAGAAACAGGCAATGAAAGTGGTCGGAGACGCTTTTGCGGGCGACAGGGCCATCGACCAGGACATAGCGGACAGAGGTCAGAATATCAAGGATCTGAAAGAAGACCGCGTGAGGCTTCTGGAAGAAAAGGAAAATGTGGAGATCCGCAAGGCGGATCTGGAGAAGGGCTATGAGGCCGGAGAGATCAGCGGGGAAGATTATCTGGCAGAAAAAAAGAATCTGGAGCAGGAGGAAAAGGTACGGGTTCAGGAACTGGATGGCAATGAAGCCCAGGTGATGCAGGAAAATGCCACGATCCGTTCTACCCGCATTGAAAGATTGAAGTATCATGCCATGTCGGATGCCCAGGAGCAGGCGGAGGATATTCTGGATGCCGCCAGGGATGAGATCGTGGGCATGGTGTTTGAAGAGGGCAAGGATCACGTCGACGAGGAGGCCGAAGAGAGAGAAGAGCAGGTGGAGGAGATCAAGGAAGAGAAAGAGAAGCAGGAAGAATTTATCGAGGACCAGAAAGAGCGCCGCGAGGAAGAGGAGGAACTCCTGGAGAATGTACCCATGGAGGAGATGCTCTCCCTTGACAAGATCCAGTCGAACGTACAGCAGGAAGTGCAGAACATCCTTGACAAGATGAAGCTGATAGCGGAGGATATCAAGGGTGCGGTGGTGGATGCGAACCGTTGACACTACATTCAAAAATGAATTTAGACTCAAGACCGCCAGGGTTGACTGATTCTTTTCAGACGAGCATATACCTGGCGGTCTTTCGCTACAGTTTACGGAAGTACAGAGCATCCCTGACAGAGAGAAGCGGATGGCGGGAAATAACCAGGGTGCGGTGGTGGATGAAGCTGTTGAGGGTTATTCTGCAAAGTAGAATAAATAATAATTTTCATATTCTACTGTTTCGTGTGGAACTTCAAAATGATTAATCATTTCAATAAATTCCGCGTTTTCTTTGCGGGTCAGGTAAGCGTTTTCCGTGGACAAGTCCGTGTCGCCATTGATGACAAAGTTATAGCGGCCATATCCCCCTTCACATTGTGTTTCAGTCCATTCATATGGCGATATGGGAGAGAAAAATAATTGTACCTCAGAAAAACCTGCGGCATCAATGTAAATCGTTTCAACAGATAGTTCTGATTCTGAAAATTCGATGGCTTCGACAGCCGGGATGAAATATAATGAATGAGGATAAATCACTACTTTATAGATATGAAAGTAAAACTGAATAAATGAAAATGCCCATATCAGATATCCTCCTGCAAGAACGGTTACAAAAGCCCGGCGGTAATTCTTTATGAATCCATAGACGGAATATATTCCCAGCAACAAAAAGTAGATATAAGCTGCAAAGAAAAAGTTTGCGCGGTAGATCTCGATGGCATCGACCAATCCCATTGTGACCAGGCTGGTCACATAAAAAAGGATGAAAAGCGCAGAATGGTGGAAGCGCCTTTTGCGCAGAGAACTGCCGAAGTGGTATAGTGATATCAGGAAGCCCACAAGGATAAAGGGAATGGACAAACTGTACATTGTGCCGAATTTGGGTACGGAATCTACGATAAATCCTCCGTGTGTCAGCGTGATCTGTATGGAATGCCATACTTTTGACCAGAAATCTTCCAGACTGACTTCTGTCGCACGGCCCGAGGCAAAGGGATAAATGTAAAAGCAGAGGAATTTAAAGGGTTCCAGTTTCAGCAACAGGCTCATAATGAACAGCAGGATGGGGAGGCAGCTGACACATACACAGCCTGCCCACAGGAGGATCCTGCGGATATTGAGTTTTCGGACATAGAGCAGGTACAGGGCAGAAAGGGATAGAAACAGAGGGACAAAAATGTAGCTGGGCGCATAAGAATACATTACCAGGCCGAAAGCAGTACCACATATGCACAGGTCTGCGGTTTTCTCCGTGGATGTATATTTCACAAGGGAATACATGGCGATGACGCAGCAGCCAAACATTAAATTGCAGTCGTAGCCTATGCGTCCCTGCATGATCGGATATGGCAGAACGGATACTAAAAAGGAGCATGCCAGGGTCAGGTTCCTGTTCCTGAAGACCAGGTGGATGGTTTTGGTGCTGAAGATAACGATCAGCATGCTGAACAGCAGCCCGGGAAGCCGTACTATAAATAATGACAGGCTGCCCTTCCCTACTGTGAGGATAAGTAAAGAGACGAGGTAAGTGTATAAGGGACTCTGGCCGCCATACACATAGTTTTGCGGATAAATCGGCATTTTATTCAGATATCTGTCAACCCCGTAATGAGCCAGACACCACGCATTGTATCCCAGTCCGGCCTCGTCTATGTGAAGGATATTCGGTATATCTGAAAGAAAGAGTATACGTAGTATAAACGCGACAATGTATGAGATAAATAAACCTGCTTTATAATAATTTTTTTGAAGGGATGCCATTGCTTTTTTCATTTTCTCCTGCTCCTTTTCGTTAGAGGATGCTGATCCATATGCCTTCCCGGGGAAACACTTTCATCAGCGCTTCCTTAGTATATCACATGTCATATGGCTGTGTCATTTTTATCTTTTGAAATAGAAACTCTTTGCTTTTATGGCGGGAAAAGATATAATGATTTTAACAAAGAGTAGGAGGGCGATTGCGTAAATATGCGTAAAGGATCACGCCGTACCATGGCAGTAAAATGTATTTTAACGGTGCTGTTGATTGTTTTTATCCTGAGTACCTGGCCGGGATATCTGTTTCATGAGGAATATGTGAGCAGGACGCTCTGTGACCGGTATGAGTCTTCGGATATTCTAGATCCCGGCAGCGTGGCGACACAGTATTTTGTGCCTCGGGGAAGGCATTTGTCCGGAATTGAATTTCTTGTCCTTTTTAATGAATCCTGTGTGGGAAACGGGTCAGTTGAGTTTTTGTTATGTGAGGAATCAGGACACGAGATCTTTTCCCGGGAGATTATGTTGGAGCAGATGGAAAGTGATGAATTTTACAGGGTTGATTTTCCTGTGAGGTTGAAGGAGGGGACAACTTATTACTGGATGCTGGTGGGACCTGATGATGAGGACGCAGGACTGCAGATGATGTATACAGGCCACCTGGCAGATCAGGCGCCTGAGAATACACTGTTTTTACTGAATGATGAACAGCACGGTGAGACTGCACAGACAGTTTCCCAGTATATCTATTTTACCCATGCAGATAAGGCCGTGATCATTGGAAAGTATTGGGTTTGGGCCGCGCTGGTTTATATCATCTGCATGGATATTGTAACCCGTCTTTTCAGGGAAAAGCGGGATGCTGCCGCTTAAGGGTATAAGAAACCGTGCGGATGTAAAACAAAATTCTGTTCATCAAAATATTGTAACAATAGGAATGCCTTTTGCATAGGATATAAAAAACTATGCGAAAGGCGTTTTTGGCTTGCGGAAAGAGTTTACATATCTGGGGCGGCTGTTCGCGGTGATCTGTGTGGCGGTTTGCGTCAGCGGATGGGCTGAGGGCTGCAGGACAAGGGGGAGCGGGACTCCCGGGGAACAGAATGCAGAGCCTGTGGGATTGTCAGGCGTTCTGCGGCTGTCAGGCTCCACCTCCATGGAAAAGCTATCCAACGCGTGGGCGGAGTGCTTTATGGAGAGATATCCGCATGTCAGGGTGTCCGCTGAATTTGTGGGCTCCAGCGCCGGGATTGAGTCGGTGCTTTCCGGCGGCGCGGATATCGGCAATTCTTCCAGAAGCCTGAAGGAAAGTGAGCGGGCGGAGGGCGCGGTGGAGAATCCGGTGGCCATCGACGGGATCGTTGTCTGTGTGGATCCCTCTAACATCATTGACGGTCTGACCTATGGACAGCTTATTGACATTTACATGGGAAATACCGTAAACTGGGCGGAACTGGGCGGGACGGACCTTCCTGTGGTGGTGATGGGACGCGAGGCGGGAAGCGGAACGCGGGGGGTTTTTGAAGACCTCCTGGGGATAACGGATCAGTGTGATTACGCAAACGAACTGGACAGCGCAGGGGCAGTCATGGCAAGGGTGTCTTCCACCCCCGGCGCCATAGGGTATGTGTCCCTGGATATCGTGGATCTCTCCGTGAAGGTATTGTCCCTGGAGGGAGTGGAGCCTTCGGAAGAGAGCATCAGGAATGGCAGCTATCTCCTGAGCAGCCCGCTGGTGATGGTGACCAGGGGGAAAATCGAGGAGCAGGACGAACTTGTGCAGGCATGGTTCGACTATGTATACGGCGAGGAAGGCCAGGCAATCGCAGGACAGCTGGGATATATCAGGATCCGGTGAGACAGGGTGGGGAAACGCGGGATGCCTGGAACTGACGGCGCGGATCACACTAGTAAAGCGTCGCGTTAATCCTGAAGTAAATCAGTGCTTGATGTTTGCGTCAGCGCAAGGCGGAGGAAGGAGGCGATGCGGTGGCATCGTTGACTGACGACAACGCGGCAGATGGAAATTCAGGCAAGTCATATGGCTGGTTACTTATTATTCGATGTACTAGATTCCTACAGAAGGAATACTGTTGATAGGCAACAGTTCAGTGCACTGTCTGGAATGTTACGTTGAGAGAGGGGCTTGAGAGAGGAGGAGGAAAATGCGGATCAGCAGGGATAAAAGAAGACTGGCTGCGGAGGGTGCGGCACAGGCGTTTTTCACCTTCTGCGGCCTTGTGGCGGTGTTTGCGGCGGCTTCCGTGACACTGTATATGATCGTGGAAGGTGTGCCAGCCCTCCGCAGGGCAGGATGGAAGGAAATCCTGTTTGGCAGTGTGTGGAAGCCTGTGGCGGAGGATCCGGAATACGGAATCCTGTATATCATCCTGACGTCTGTCCTGGGAACGGGGCTGGCGGTACTGACAGGTGTTCCCATGGGAATCCTGACGGCCGTCTTTCTGGCAGAACTGGCTGGCGGCAAGGCGGCAGCGGCGGTCAGGACGGCGGTGGAACTGCTGGCGGGCATCCCTTCCGTGATCTACGGGCTGTTGGGGATATACCTGCTGAACCCACTGATGTACAGGCTGGAGCGGAAGCTGTTTGCAGGTTCCCGGACACACCAGTTCACAGGCGGCGCAAATCTGCTTGCCGCCTCCCTGGTGCTTGCCGTCATGATACTGCCCACCGTGATCAGTATCAGTGAGACGGCCATACGGGCGGTGCAGCCTGCGGTCAGGGAGGCGTCGCTGGCGCTGGGCGCCTCCCCTGTGCAGACCATATTTAAGTCCGTCCTGCCCGCGGCAAGATCCGGTATTGCGGCGGCCGTGGTTTTGGGAGTGGGGAGGGCCCTGGGGGAGACAATGGCCATCACCCTGGTGTCGGGAAACAGCGTTAACCTGCCGTTGCCCTTTCGTTCCGTAAGGTTCCTGACCACTGCCATTGTCAGCGAGATGGGATATGCGCAGGGAATGCACAGGGAGGTGCTCTTTACCATCGGGCTGGTGCTGTTTGTATTTATCCTGCTGGTAAATATCCTGTTGAATCATATGATTAAAAGGGGGATGACGGGAAAGTGAGAGAGACTTTGTATGGAAAACGCAGGCGTCCGGCGGAACTGTTCCTGCTGGCGGCCGTCTACGGCGCAGCCTCCGTTTCCGTTATGCTGTTTCTGGTGATCCTGGGCTATGTCTTTGCCAGGGGGGCGCATACGGTGGACCGGAGTTTCCTGACCTCTGTCACCAGCACATTACGGCAGACCATGGGAATTGCCGGGAATCTGGTCAATACGCTGTACATGGTGGTGATGACGCTGCTGATTGCCGTCCCTGTTGGAGTGGGGGCTGCAATTTACATGAGCGAATATACGAAGCCGGGAAAACTGGTGGACCTGATCGAATTTACCACGGAAATCCTGTCCGGACTTCCCCCCATACTGTACGGGCTGTTCGGAATGGTGTTTTTCGGGGAGGTTTTGCATCTGGATTATTCCCTGCTGAGGGGGGCAATGACCCTGTCGCTGATGGTGCTCCCGCTGGTCCTCCGTAATACCCGGGAGGCATTGAGGACGGTGCCGGAGAGTTATCGCAGCGGCGCCATTGGAATGGGAGCCTCCAGATGGTATATGATCCGCACGGTGCTTCTTCCCTCCGCCATGCCGGGCATCCTGACCGGTACGATCCTGTCCGCGGGCAGAATCGTGGGAGAATCTGCGGCGCTCCTGTTTACGGCCGGAAGCGGCAGGCTTCTGCCGGAGGCGGGAAAGGGTCTGGCGGACAGTCTGCAGAAGCTGGGCGGCAAGGCCCTGGAGTCTGGCGGAACGCTGGCGATAGAACTGTATCTGCAAATGCGCAACGGAAGATATGATATTGCTTTCGGCATAGGTTGTGTGCTGATCGCCATTGTATTATGCCTCAACCTGCTGATGAAAATGGCGGTTCATTCCCGCGAGCAATGAGGAAAATAGCCATGTTTGCATGGATATTAAAGCCAGTCAAGGCTGGCTTACGAATGCCGCGAGGGTCAAAGCCCCCGTTGCTTGCAGCGGGGCTTTGATTCTGCCTCTGGCACTGGAGGGGGCGTTTCATAAGCGGACAGGAGAGGGAGGCTGCGGGATGATACGGGACAGGATCAGGGCACAGGCACGCGCGGAGGGGAGATGGGAACGGTAACGTACAAAATTTCAGTAAGGAAGCTGAACCTCTATTATGGGAAAAAGCATGTATTGAAGCATGTGGATATGGAGATCAGGGATCGCGCGGTCACAGCGCTGATCGGTCCCAGCGGCTGTGGAAAATCTACTTTTTTAAAATGCCTCAACCGTATGAACGATCTGGTAAGGGAGGCGCGGGTCGAGGGGCAGGTCCTTTTGGACGGGGAGGATATTTATGACAGGAGGGTAGATGTCACAATCCTACGGAGAAGGGTGGGAATGGTCTTTCAGCAGCCCACCCCTTTCCCCATGAGTATATATGAGAATGTTGCCTATGGCCCCAGGCTTCACGGGATCAGGTCTAAACGGGATTTGGATAAAAGGGTGGAGGAGGCGCTGCAGGGCGCTTCGATCCTGGAAGAAGTGAAAGACAGGATGGACAGTCCGGCACTGGGACTGTCCGGGGGACAGCAGCAGCGCCTTTGCATTGCGCGGGCGCTGGCTGTGGAACCGGAGGTGCTCCTGATGGATGAACCCACCTCGGCGCTGGATCCCGTTTCCACGTTGAAAATTGAGGAATTGATGAAACAATTGAAAAAGCAGTATGCCGTGGTAGTGGTGACCCATAACATGCAGCAGGCCGCAAGGGTGTCCGACGAGACTGCTTTCTTCCTGACGGGGGAAGTGGTGGAGTTCGGGAAGACGAACAGGATATTTACAAGCCCCAGGGAGCGGCTGACCAAAGACTATATCCTGGGGCGGTTCGGCTAAATCAAAAACGCCCTGTCGGTCCGGACGCCGGCAGGGACGGATTATCAGTGAAGACTGTATTAGGAAGCGCTTTCCGAAGAAACTTCTTCAGAAGTTTCGCTTTCCTCGTCTTCCGCAGGCGGTTCGGGCAGGGTCATCAGTACTTTTACAATACGGTTCTGCTCGATTCCCTGTACCTTCAGGTGAATCCCGCTCTCCAGCGTGACTTCCTCGTTGTCTTCGGGAAGGCGGTCCAGGCTTTCGATGATCAGGCCGCCGATGGAATCATAGTCTTCGCTGTCAAGTTCCAGATCAAGCTCGTCATTGATATCGTCAAGCTTCATACTGCCTTCTACCAGGTAGACGCGATCCTCCAGCTCCTGGATCAGTTCTTCCTCATCTTCGTCGTACTCGTCACGGATCTCGCCCACGATCTCCTCCAGCAGATCTTCCAGGGTGATCATGCCCACGGTGGCGCCATATTCATTTAAGACAAAAGTGACATTGGTGGTGGTCTCCCTCAGTTCGTACAGCAGGTCGGCCACCTTTTTATATTCATATGTATAGTGGGCGTCCCTCAGAATGTCCTTCACGTGGAAATTCTCTTCATCCTCGCAGAGTATAAAGTCTTTGATATTGATAAGCCCGATGATATTGTCATTGTCGTCCTGATAGACGGGAAGACGGGTGTACATGGACTCGCGGAAGACGGACATGACCTGGCTGTAGCTGTCATTGATGTCAACCGTCACCATGTTGATCCGGGGAATCATGATGTCCTTTGCCTGGGCATCGGAGAAATCGAACACGTTGTAGATCATCTCCCGTTCCTCTGACTCTATGACGCCGTCCTCGTGGCTTACTTCCACGTAGGTACGGAGTTCCGCCTCGGTCATGGTGGTGATTTTCTTGGTGGGATCAATGTGCAGCAGGCGCAGAATGCCGTTTGCCATTTTGTCCACAATATAAATAACAGGCGTCATCACCTGCATTAATCCGTAAATGATTCCACTGTAAGCAAGGGAAATTTTGTCCGAAGAGAGCATGGCCCATGTCTTGGGAACAATCTCGCCGCAGAGCAGGACTATGATAGTCAGGACACCGGTCGCAATACCTGTGGCCAGGTTTACCCTCATGGCCAGCGTGGTGGCAAGGGAAGAGGCGGTCAGGTTCACAATGTTGTTACCGATCAAAATGCTGCTAAGCATCTTGCTGTAGTTCTCCAGTATCTTATTGACCCTGGCGGCGCGTTTGCTGCCTTCTTCTTCGAGAGCGCGCATCCGCACGCGGTTGACGGTCGAAAAGGCCGTTTCGGCTGAAGAGAAAAAGCCGGAAAGAATAACAAGAATGACTATAAAACTAAGTTGTATGACACCTGGGGCATCCAAAAAAATTCACTCCTTTTTTAATGTGTTTTCCCTAAATATACCGTAACATATACTTCTTGTCAAGTTTTCAGAAGCCGCCGCATATGATTTTATAGAAAATTTATAGATACATAAGGAGATTGCTGATGGAAAAAACCAAGACCCTGGGGGATCTGCCGATCCTGTTTTTACTTAAGACCCTGCTTTTTTCATACATATTGACGGGAGCGTTGCTGGCGCTGCTGGCGTTCCTGCTTTACAAGGTGGGACTGACAGAAAAGATCGTCTCAATTGTGATCATCGCCATCTATGTAGCTGCTACCTTCTTTGCCGGATTCATGGCAGGAAAGAAGCTGAAAAACAGGAAGTTCCTGTGGGGACTTCTGATGGGGAGCGCTTATTTCCTCGTGCTGGCGGGGATATCCCTGGTACTGGGGAAGCCCGCGGGCCAGCTGGGCGATTCTGTCGTCACTACGCTGGTGCTCTGTGCGGCAGGCGGGATGCTGGGCGGGATGCTCAGTTGAGGAAACGCTAAGTTGAAATTGTGTTGGAAGAGAATTCATGTTACGAGAAAAAAGGTGACCTGTTGGCTATGTGGGAGGTGTGCGCCTAGATTGCGGGAATGGGAAACACAGCACCGGAGGCGGCTTTCATGGAACAGACCACATCGGCACGGATCTCTTCGACGCTGGCGGACAATGTATCCGGTATTGCGGATAGAATGTGCGGCGTAGTGGATCAGGGGAACTATATGTCAGAGGTCGAAATCCTGTCCATTGCGAGCCAGACAAACCGTCTTGCCCTGAATGCTTCCATTGAGGCGGCGAGGGCAGACGGCGAAAAGTAACCAAGAGAGCAGCGGGGAAGTGATATAGCAAAAAAATATACGGGTATTAGCGCATCGATAGTTGCCCACATTAAAAATATGTCTTTCTTAATGCTTCTGTTAGCGTTGCTCCATCGAAATCAAACTTATTTGCAAGATAATATATATCATAATAGTCTTTCATTCTACTGGAGAACAAATCATCAAGCTGTGTCGGAATTTTTCGTTTTTCCTGTTTGGGTACAATGACATCGCCAACGCCAAAATCAGTACTGAATGGGTTTTTCAATCTTGCAAGCACAGATGCAGCGATATCAGCCATTGAGTAACACCTCCATTACATTCATAACTTTTGTATAAAGTTTCATTTCTTTTGCGTACTTCGAAAGGTTCGCAAGATTTTTATTTTTATCGGTTGCGTATGCGTTGACAGCTTTGTTAAAAGTTTCGCTATCAAGTTTTGTACGATACTTAAAACAATCACATATTGTGCGTTCTCGGTCATATACAGCAAGCGCTACGCCGTTAAAATCATCTGTGATTTTTCCTATTTGGAAAATTTGTTTTTGAATATAGTAAGCTTTTATCGGAAATTCTTCTATTTTTTTTATTGCACGGGACGCTGTTCTTGGCACGGCAACAGACCATTCACGGGGAGAAAAATCACTATACCCATAATGAAACAAGGCAGATTCCACACAAACAATCCCTTGTGGAAGAAGCTCTCGTATCAACTGTTCTTCTGTAACTTGATTGCTTTGTGGAAACTGATAAACACCTCGTCGGATTCTTTCGATAAAACCTTCTTTACAAAGTGCAGCCACATCATAATTCTTTATGCCTTCTGCTGTAAAGTCAGCAGTTTTTGCAATGCCACCTTTATTTTCGAGTACCGTTTTTACAATTTCTTTTTTATTCAAGTAAACACCAACTTTCTGCACGCAATAATAAAATGTCGTATGCATTTACTGTAACACGAATCAAAAGCAATTTCAATGACTATCGACGGACAAATTTCAAATATTGCGTGCAATTCATTGTGATACCCTGCGCCTCCTTCATATCTCTAATAAGCCTTTCATAGAGTCCTGCGCCTGTTTATCAATCTCGGCAAGGTATGTGTTCAGCCTCCCGCCTGTGAGAAAATTGATGTATGTACCTCTGTGGTACTCCTTCAGATAGCGCAAGTGCCGCTGTCCGAATAAGCCTATCGGCTGTTCTTCTTCATTTGGGAATCTCAAATTAGGGATAAGATACCCGTTTTCTTCGTGATATGTGCCGCCCAACTGTTCAAACAATGAACTTCCTTACGAAGTGTCTCCCTTTTGAAAATTTTTTATTTTTGAATTTTATCCCTATCTGGTTTAACCCATGGATCAACGATAAATGAAAGTATTATAGAACTTTTTAAACGATTTCCTCCAAGAGTAGTAGAGATTACTTTGTACGGGTTTTGTGAGGATACATATGCGGCAGTTACGAAAAAAAACCTATACAGAAAAGTAATAGAAAATATATTGAAACTCAAAGAAAACGGAATTAACGTACTATTGAAGATGTTCGTGGTTAAGGAAAATTATGAGGATTTTCGCAATGTACAAAGTTTTTCTATAGAGCAAGGCATCCCGTTTAAATATGATTCTATGATAATAACATCAAACAATTCAGAAGAAAAAAATCATCAGATTTCTGAAGAGTGCATTACTGAACTATTAAAAAAGGAAATTATAACTGCACCGAAATATAATGAACTGTTTATAAACTTATTATGGGTTCATTTGACAGGAAACTTTATTTATGCGGTGCTGGGCGAAGTTCATGTTGGCTGAAAAGCAATAAATGTCTGAGGATATGCAACTTTTTGGAGAATATAGAGTTTGATTTGGAAAAGTATAAAGTTAGGGAAGCTTGGAATCAAATGCAGGCTTATATAGATAAAGAAATATCTGAATTCAGTGAATGTGGTAATTGTGATTATCGTACTGTTTGTGATTATTGTCCGGCGAAGTCTCATGTTTTCTATACGAGAACAGACATGGCACGGCATCCAGATATTTATTGCAAAGTAGCAAAGATAAGGGCGTATACATGAAGAAGGGTAAAATGGATTCGTGATTAATATCAGATATGAGATTTTATCTGTGTGAAGGTAGTATAATTGGGGGAATAATGATCTATCAATTTTATGGTTTTAATATAGTATGCAATTGTATGATTGAGAATATGCAAGAATACTGTAGGGAAGAACTGGATAAAGAACTACCAACGGTTTCTTGGTTGGTGGATGACAATCAGTTCAATGAAATGAAGGATGGCATAAGCGTAGCTGGTAATTATGCAACTGTTGTTTTTACTAATCATTCAAATAAAATCTGATAACTTATCTTTGAGTGGGAAAGCTATTGACAGTAAAAGGATAGGTGAAGAACTTAATGGTCCAAGTTTGATTGTTCTTTCCCGCTATAATCAAAGGGCTGTCTTGCATGGAAGTGCTTTTTTATATAAAGAGAAGGCATATCTTTTACTGGCACCTTCCGGTGCTGGCAAATCAACTTTGGCAACGGCAATGACAAAATTTCATGATGATATTTCGATTCTAACAGATGACGTTATTTTTATTGAAAAAAGTGGAAGTGCAATGTTTAGTGGAATATGCAAAGTAAATTTGAATGACGATAGTTTGAGAGGATTAAAGATACTGCATCAAATGCAGAACAGAATAGAAATATGTAAAGGCATAAATTCTATAAAAACAACATGTAATTTTTATTTATCAGGTGAGAAAAGAATACGTAACAGGATTCCGCTGGGAGGAATAATCTTTGTGGAAAAGCCGGCAACGAAAAACATGATTCAGATTCAAAAATTAGATGTATGGCAGTCGTTTTACAAAATGGTTCGAAATATCAAAATGAAAAGAATTATGACAAGTTATTAGTGCAGGAAATGGAAATTATTAATAATATTCTATGCCAGAATATTTTTACAATTGTACTTCGTATACAACATGATTTCGCAAAATTAGAGCAAATAACATATGAATTGAGGAAAATTATCGATGGATATAACTGCCGTTGAAATAAGAAAAGAAATATTATCCGATATAGCGCAGGGAAAAGAAGGCATTATGCTGCTAAAAGGAGTAAGTATGGAACCGGCATTACTTGATGGCACAATATTGTATGTGTGTAGTCAGACTGATTACTATCAGGGAGATATTGTGTTTTTTTTATCCGAAAGCAGGGCATCTTGTCCACAGAATTATAGAAATAAATGGGGGGGCAATATTGTGTAAGGGGGATAATTCAAGGCACATTGAAGTGATTAGAAAAAGGCAGATAATCGGAAAGGTAGTACGATGTATCAATGGGGGAATAAGTAAATGAATAACAATAGAACGGAAGAGAAAGGATTCACGGCATCGGGAGCCATTCTGTTTGTTACCAAGATTTTTATTAAAAACGCCCCCTTTCAAATTATAATTGAGTGTATACTTTCTGCCATGAAACAGATATTAGTAGTCATTAATTCTGTATGGCTGTTGGAATGCTTGACAGATATGGTTTTCGTGCATAAGGCATTTTCTGATACTTTAGAAGTGCTTGCTCTGGTAGTAGGCATCAATGTTCTGGCAAGTGTTGTGCAGAATTACTATCGTTATTGTATCAAGCCTGAAAGCGACCTTAAGATAAAGCGGTATCTGGAAAAGAAACTGATGGATCATGCGGCAGATTTATCTCTCTTCCATTATGAGGATAGTTCATTTTACACAACTGTGAAGCAGTCACAAAATGTAGTGTCGGAGACGGTATTTGCAGCTTATTCCGATTTGATACAGATAAGTGGTCATGCGGCTGCGCTCATCAGTGCGGTAGTGGCTGCGGTATCAATCCATGCTGGACTGCTACTTTTTATTGCGTTTACAGTTCCAATGGTTTTAGTCAGCAGACAATATGGACGTAAGCTTTCAGAAAAGAAAATGGCATTGGTTTTTTGGGAGAGAAAGAAACAATACGCGAAAGATGCGTGGATGTCTAAGGATCTGGCAAGAATTTTTCGAATTACAAACGCCTGGCGCATCGTGAATAAGCATTATGAAGAGGGGTATCGGGGAAGTCTGGATACGCATAGAAGTTACGGCTTTTCCCTGTTTGGCTTGCATTTATTGGGAACCGAAGTTTCTATTACATCGATTATGATTGTATGCTATTTATACGGGATTTTGGCATCGGTATATTCAAACCATTTTTCTGTATCTGGTTTTCCTGTTTTGTTTGTAGCAGTAATGAATATGATTTCCAGGATCAGGAAACTGTATAGATTCTATGAGAATTTTTGCGGATATGGAGTACAGTTTAAAACTTTGCATGATTTCGACAAACTGTCGCCTGAGAATGAAAATCAGGATGGGGTGATGCCGACACCTTTTGAAGAGTTGGAATTTCGACATGTGTGGTTTTCTTATGATGGATGCTGGGTGTTGAAGGACGTGTCTTTTCGGATGAAAGCGGGAGAAAAGATTTCTGTATTTGGTTACAATGGTGCCGGAAAGTCAACGCTGATAAAACTCTTATTGCGTTTTTATCCGGTGAATCGGGGTGAGATTTTATATAATGGAGTGAATATTGAGCAATACCGATTGACAGAATACAAAAAAGCATTTTCCGTAGCTTTTCAGGATTACAGATTGTTTTCTTTGTCCCTTGCTGAAAATATATACATGCAAGAGTGTTCTGGAAAGGATGAACAGTCTGTCAGAGAGGTTTTGCAACGGATGGGACAGGGGAAATTGTCAACAGATACGGGGAGGATCATTGGCCGGGTGTATGAAGAAGAGGGACTGGAACTGTCCGGCGGTCAGCAGCAATATATTGCTGTTGCAAGATTGTATTTTGACAGTTTTGAAATAGCAATTTTGGACGAGCCATCAGCAGCATTGGATCCAATTGCTGCCAGACAGATGCAGAGGGAAATGTTTCGGTTTGTGGGTCGCAGAAGTATGCTGATTGTATCCCATGATATGTCTATAGCAAAGAACGTGGATCAGGTTCTTTTCTTGGAGGGAGGAAAATTAGTTGGTCAGGGTACACATGCGAAATTGATGCGGGAGAATCGAAAATATGCGGAGTTTTATGAATGTCAGGCACAAAATTACAGGAACTAATAAGATGAAAGTGTTATGGATGCTGTGCTATTTTATGAGGCAATATCCGGTATATGTGGTTTGTGTTTTTGTAAATGAGTTATTAATGGCATTACCAAATTATATAGGAAACGTTCTTTTTTTAAAGTATTTGATGCAGATGATACTTAACAGGGATTCCATATCCAGAATGTTACTTTTGCTGGGTGGGACAGCATTGTTCCTTATTGCATCAGATTTCTATACCGCTTGGTTCTCTGCTGGATATGTGTCATATGCAGAAGAGCGTATTCGAAAGGATTTTTATGAACATGTCAAAAATGCTGCTGCATATTGTGAATTAACCACATACGATGATGTGGAATTTCATAATGAAATGACATACATAAATAATAATATAGCGAACGACGCCTTTTCTTTGCTTACTACCGTCAGCAAAATGACAGCCGAATTGATCAATGTCCTGTTGATCGTTCATTTGTTCTATAAGATGGGATTCGCAGTATTATTATTTTCAATTGTCGCCGTGAGTATTTCCATTGCTTTTGATGTGCCAATGATAAGGATACAAAATAAAAAGAAATATGCAGTTAGTTGCATAGAAAGAAAACGCGGTTATTTCCGGGATTGTTTTTTTATGCGAGAAACCTTTGGAGAACGTAAAATGACAAATGTAAATGCCCTTTTATATTCCAAATATGAAAAGAGCGTGGAAGAGCAGATTTTATGCGAAAAAAGGTTTGGAAGGAAGCTATTTGGGCTTAATTCGCTGAAAGAATTACTATCCACTCAATTTTTAATGCAATTTATCCTTATAGCATATCTTCTCTATCAGGTCTTAGCTGCACAAACATTACAGAAGAGCGACTTTATAGCCGCTTACAATGCAGTTAATGTGATTGTGAATGCAGTGATGTTACTTGTGAGGTCTTGGGGACAGTTGGAAGAAAATGGCTATACGGTAGGGATATACCGCAGATTCTTATCGTCAGCGCAGGGAGGTGACGGTGCTGGAGAATATGGGAAATCAAAAAATGCTGTAAAGTGGAGGAAAATTCAAAGCATTGAGTTTCGAAAAGTATCTTTTGCTTATCCTGGAAATTCCAAATGTGTGCTGAAAGAAATCAGTTTCTGCATACATTACGGAGAAAAAATAGCAATTGTGGGTAAAAATGGATCTGGAAAAACTACACTGATTCATCTGCTGATGGGATTATATGTTCCCACGGAAGGGGAAATCCTTGTCAATGGCAAAATTCTTGACAGAGAAGAAATACTGTCCTATAGATTTGAGTTTGCGGCATTTTTCCAAGGTATGAAGCCTATGGAAGCAACCGTGGCAGAAAATGTTGCCCTAGATACGAAAATAGATTCGAACAGAATTTTTCTGGCATTGCAGAAAACGGGGTGCGATGCTTTGTTTTCCCAACCGGAAAGGCAGATGGTAGGCATACAATTTGATTCGACAGGGCTCATTTTGTCTGGCGGGGAATGCCAAAAATTATTGCTTGCTCATTGTTTTTATAGCAATTGTTCCATGCTGGTTATGGATGAACCGTCTTCTGCATTAGATCCTGTTTTGGAGCAGGCGTTTAACAGACAAGTGAGAGAGTTGGCAGAGGACAAGCTGGTAGTTTTCGTGACTCATCGTCTTTCCACGGTACACATGGCGGATATGATTTATGTGATTGAAGACGGCAGACTATGTGAGAAAGGAAAACATGAGGAATTGATAAGCCAAAATGGGGTATATGGAGAAATGTGGCGGATACAAAGAGAGAAATATAGTAGCGTATTGATTACAGACAGAAGCATGTAACAATGTAGAAATGGACTGGAATAAAATATATGGAAATGGAACAGATATACAGCGAAATATGTGTAGGTATGCAGTACATAATGGCAAAAAATGTAATGGATGAAATGAATATAAGGGGCATAGATTATGCCATTGTGAAAGGATTGCCGCTTGCTTATTACAAAACAGGACGGATAGGAACGAGGATATCCAATGATATTGATATACTGACATATCGACAAGATGTTACCAAAATAGAGGAAATACTTTTGTATTATGACTTTAAGTGTGTGCATCAGCTGAAACGGAGAGAACGTATCATGCTGATTTCCCATTCCCATCAAGTGCCGCCTTACAATAAGAAAATGGGGAAATTGTTTTCACAGATTGACATAAATTTCGATCTGTTTTGGGGTGAGTATGTTGGAAAAAGAATTGATGTGGCAGAATTTATCGGTGATACTGTAGAGATGGAAATTTGTGGTTGCCGAATCAGGACATTACCACTTTTAAAGACAATGGTACAGCTTATTTTGCATCATTATAAGGAAATGAATTCCTTATATCATTTAGTGGATAATATAGCTATTAAAAAAAGATTTTTTGAGGATGTATATTTATTAATTCAACGTTTCCCGAAAGAGATCTCAGTTGAAAAGCTATATGAAGCATGTAGGCAATATGTGCTATGTCAGGAATACATCATATTTGTTATGAGGTGGAGGAACAGTATGATTTCAGGGAAATATTTAAGAAAATGAGCATCGGGAAAATATTTACTGATGACATGATCGCACCTGCATTGGGTTACAGACAAGTGGTGTTTGCATGTTTGAAAAATGGTATGTTTGTAGAATTTTTATTGGGAGGTGGAAAAGATGAGGGAACTGTGTGTACTAATAGCGGACATGATTGAGAGTTATGTGGAGGGCTTGAGACTGGGGGAGGACAAATATGAAGTAAATCTTGCAGAACTTGGAATAAATTCCATCATATTCATTCAGACAATTGTTGAAATAGAGGATAAATTTCAAATTGAAATTCCAGATGAGTATTTACTATTTGACAATATGAATACTGTGTATAAAATGGCAACTATCATTATGGAATTAAAAGAATATGAAGTAAGTGGAACACAATAGTAAGCATAATGAATAATGGAACCGTATGTTGTTAGGGAAGGCAGACTCTTATGATAAAATCTAGAAACATTGTTATAATATCCAATATTAGTGTGGAACTTCTCTTCTTACCAATTGTGAAAAAGAACTTTCTGGAAGAAAATGGAAATATAGTAGTTACCGCTATTTCATATGAAGAGTATAGGGGGAAGGAGTTTCTTGAAGACTTGAAAGATATAGATATCATTATTGTATGGCTGAATCTGGAGGTATTGATTCCTGAAATACACAATGGAGATCCGGATTGTATTTACAGTGGGCGAAAAGAGAGATATATAAAAAAATTATGCGGGGATTTGGCGGAGCAAATCCTTTTGTGTCCAAATGCAAAAATTTTCTGGCTTTCATTTGAAGATTTTTTTTTGCATTTGCCAGTGGTGACAGGATGCAGGAACAATTTGTTTGTCATGGGACTTAATCAGCGGTTGCAGGAAAGTTTGTCGAAGCAGATAACATTTATAGATTTAAAATACCTTATTGCAGAAATTGGAATAAGAGAGGCTTTTTCAGAAAAAACAAATTTCGCTGGAATTTTCCATATTCTTCGGCATTAGCAGAGGTTGTTGCTAAGGAAATTAAAAAACAATATTTCATAGAAAATGGAATATCAAAGAAGTGTCTTGTCCTGGATTGTGATAATGTGTTGTGGGGAGGCGTTTTATCGGAAGACGGGATAGAGAATATTCGATTAGGTAATAGCGGACTTGGTCATGAATATCAGGAGTTTCAACGATTTGTACTTTCCCTATATTACCGTGGAGTTATTCTGGCTATATGTAGTAAAAATGATTTGGGAGATGTATTGGATGTGTTTAGTAAGCATAGCGGAATGATTCTAAAAGAGGAATATATTGCATGTTTTCAGGTTAATTGGGAAAACAAATTGGATAATATCCGGCAGATAGCCATTAAATTAAACATAGGAACGGATTGTATGGTTTTTGTAGATGACACTTCTTTTGAAAGAGAGACGATAAAAAGCTGTTTGCCGGAGGTAACTGTTATTCCTTATCATCGAAAGACAATGTACAAGGCATTTTCTTGCTTTAATCTTAGGGAAAATCCTGATTATGCTGTTGTTGTCAAAAGAAACAATACTTATTGAACTGAAGTGTGTCGTCAGGAAGTGAAAAGTCGATGCAGCAATTATAACGACTATCTTGCCTTATTGGAAATGAAAGTAGACATCCACAGCGCATTGCCTGCAGAATATAGAAGAATTGCCGAATTGACTCAAAGGGCAAATAAATGCACAAACGGCAAAAGGTGTACGGTAGAAGAAATAAAGGAGTTGACTGCCTGTAAAGAGATTCATGTCTATGCAGTTATGCTTGCGGATAAGTTTGCTGATATGGGACTTGTAGGAGTCGTTGGGGTAAATATGAACTGCTTTTGTTTGCCCTTTCATGCCGTGCATTAGGAAGGAAGATTGAATATATGATGTTGCAACATTTACAGGGAAAACACCATATTACAAAAATTTGGTTTACCAATACTGGTAAGAATGAAAATCTAAAAATGTTGTTCCAGGAGACGTTTTCACTGCCCATATGAAAACAAAAAAATGAAAATTGTGATGGAAGAAAAGGAGATGGACTGCCATGGAAAATATTGTATCAGGGAAAATCTTTCCATATAAGCAGGAAATACTAAATACCTGGCCAGAAGAATGTTTTTTATTTTCAATATTGGATGGTGTGGTTGGAGGAAGTGATTGGATCGTGGATTCTGTATATCAGATTGCAATGAGTAAGCCGCGTGATACTCGGGTTCATATTTCTTTTTTCCCGTTCAGAAAACATCATCATCTGATAAATGCATTTAATTTTTTCCCATTTTTGACAAAATGTTTTATTGATAGGACATTACTTTATGCAATACAGTCTGATTTCATTAAGGTGATTATGGATGCTATCAATTATGGCTGTTATGTCAGTACGTATTTGGACAAAGGTATTTTGCTGGGAAGCAATGACAATTATTTTCATATAGGCTATATTTTTGGCTATGACTCTGTTAAAAAAAACATACTTGTATCAGATAATTTCTACAGTGGCAAAAACGGTATTTGGGAAGTGGATTTTTCAACTATGCAAAAAGCCGTTCTATCAGCTATTGTTCAAGCTAAAGTGAAAAATGAGGGAAACAAAATGGTTTGCTTTTATCGTATAAACCAGGATTATAATCATGCTTTTCAAAAGGAGATATTGATTAGTAATATTGAAAATTATTTGTCTTCAAATGAGGATACAATCTATTATCCAGGTGATCGTAATGAAATTATATCCTTTGGTCTGGATGTATATCATAATCTTTATGATGAAGTGGAGAGAAGGAAGGCAGGATTTATTGATATTCGAAACATGGCTTTTTTGTGCGATATAGCAAGACTGTCAAAAAAGCGGATTCGGCACCTATCAGAAAAAGGAATTATAACTACAAGTCTAAAAACATGGGATATTGTTAACAGACAGAGCAAGATATATAACATTCTTTTGATGCTGTGTATAAAATATAATTTGAAAAAAGATCCCCTTCTTAAGGAAGATTTGCTTTTATATATAAAGCAAGTATATCAAACAGAAGACATGTTAGGAAATCATCTTTTGAAATTGTTGAAAATGTAGGAAATCTGGACTATATAGAAGCCCTACTGTCGACGTTTGCCACTCTGGAGAACGAAAAGATTGATTTTTGTCAAGGCATTATATATTTCAGATCCGATATACGGGATTGCAAAATACCAATTTTAGTCAAGACTTGAAATTTTATATAAGGAGGTAAATGTGATTTAATTGCGTCGCATATACGAACTGCTGCGGCCATACAGATATTGATTTAAAAAAGCCTTTTACAAATGTACAGGTTTGTGGTATAATATCTTTACTTTTGAATGTGGAGGTTATTGATAAGATGAAGCATATTAAGACTTTGACGACCAGGGACCTGAAAGAATCCATGAAAAAGGGCGGATGCGGCGAGTGCCAGACTTCCTGCCAGTCAGCCTGCAAGACTTCCTGCACTGTAGGAAACCAGAGCTGTGAGAAAATCAAATAATCAGTATGCCGGTGAAATGTGATCGGTACGAGAGACACCAGAGTGGCAGCGATTCCGGTCGCTGCTTCTTTTCTGTGTCCTGGAATTCCGGGAAAAAGTCTGTGGAGGACGGACAGAGGTACTGGTACTGAAAACGGTGCTGAAGATAGAAAGGAAACCAAATTTGTGATACACCAATACAAAAGCCACGGGTACAACATTGTCATGGATGTGAACAGCGGCTCCGTGCATGTGGTGGATGAGATCGTGTACGATATGATCCCCCTGCTGGAACCCCTTGTAAATGAAGGCATCAAGGATGCCGCCACAATCAAGGCCGCCGTGTTGAACCTCGCCAATATCCCTTATCCGGAGGAGGAAATCATGGAGGCTGTGGACGAAGTGCTTGAGCTGGAGGCACAGGGACAGCTGTTCGCGCCGGATATCTATGAAAATTACGTATTTGACTTTAAAAACAGGCAGACGGTGGTCAAGGCGCTTTGCCTCCATATTGCCCACGACTGCAATCTGGCATGTAAATATTGTTTTGCGGAGGAAGGCGAGTACCATGGCAGGCGTGCCCTGATGAGCCTGGAGGTGGGAAAGAAAGCGCTGGATTTCCTGGTGGCCAATTCCGGCAGCCGGGTGAACCTGGAGGTGGATTTCTTCGGCGGCGAGCCGCTGATGAACTGGCAGGTGGTAAAGGATCTGGTGAAATACGGAAGGAGTCTGGAAGCGCCTCATAACAAGAAATTCCGCTTTACCCTGACGACAAACGGTGTGCTGCTGGACGATGAGATCCTGGAGTTTGCCAACAGAGAGATGGCGAATATCGTTCTCAGCATCGACGGGCGTAAGGAGGTTCACGACCGGATGCGTCCCTTCCGGGGCGGACAGGGCAGCTATGACCTGATCGTGCCAAAATTCCAGAGGGTGGCGGAGAGCAGGGAACAGACGCAGTATTATGTGCGCGGGACTTACACCCGTGAAAACCTGGACTTTTCCGAGGACGTGCTGCATCTTGCAGACCTGGGGTTCCGGCAGATTTCCGTGGAGCCCGTGGTGGCGCCGCCCTCGGATTCCTATGCGCTCAGGGAGGAAGATATTCCGAAGCTGAAAGGGGAGTATGACAGGCTGGCCGGAGAGATGCTGAAACGCCGGAAAGAGGGAAGAGGTTTCAATTTCTTCCATTTCATGATCGACCTGGAGGGCGGTCCCTGTGTGGCCAAGAGATTGTCGGGCTGCGGTTCGGGCACGGAGTATCTGGCCGTGACCCCGTGGGGGGATCTGTATCCCTGCCATCAATTTGTGGGAGATGAAAAGTTTCTCATGGGAAATGTGTACGACGGCATTGTCCGTGAGGATATCAGGGATGAATTTAAATGCTGCAATGTCTATGCCAAGGAAAAGTGCAGGAAGTGTTTTGCAAAATTCTATTGCAGCGGCGGCTGCGCGGCAAATTCCTATCATTTCCACGGCAATATCAACGATGCTTATGACGTGGGCTGCGAGCTGCAGAGAAAGCGTGTAGAATGTGCCATCATGCTGAAGGCGGCGGAGCAGGACGATTAAACAATATTTAGAAAGGACGAAAGAACAATGAAAAAGAACAAAGCGATTGTAATTCTGCTTTGTGTCCTTCTGATTCTGGCGGGTGTCACCTATATAGACATCTTCGGCGTGAATCCGGAGGGAGACGGAAGTGCATCGGACATCAAGCTTGGCCTGGACCTGGCGGGCGGTGTCAGTATCACATATCAGGTGGTGGGGGAGGAAGACCCCAGCGCCACGGATATGAGTGATACCATAGCAAAACTCCAGAAGCGTGTGGAGAACTACAGCACGGAGGCTATCGTTTACCAGGAGGGAACCGACAGGATCAATATTGAGATCCCCGGTGAGAACGATGCCACAAGGATCCTGCAGGAACTGGGAAGACCCGGCGCGCTGTATTTTATCTCGGAGACGGATTCGGCGGGAAATACGAACTATGCCAGCCAGTATGTGCAGAATCCGGACGGTTCCGTGGGATACGCTTATGGGTTGAACAAGACCATTGACGAATTGCTGGCAGACGGCTCCATCATGGTTCAGGGTACGGATGTGAAGGACGCCACTGCAGGTTCCATGCAGACGGATCTGGGATATGAATACGTCGTCAGCCTTGTGATGACGGAGGAGGGGCAGGAGAAATTTGCCCAGGCCACCCAGAGGGCGTTTGACAATCATGAAACGCTTGCTATCTATTACGATGGGACGATCATCAGCGCTCCCAGCGTAAACGCTGTGATCACGGACGGAAACGCCCAGATTTCTCCCATGGAATCCTTTGAGAGGGCGGAGAACCTTGCTTCCACCATCCGGATCGGCGGATTGAAGCTGGAACTGGAGGAGCTGCATTCCAAGGTGGTAGGGGCGCAGCTGGGTGTGGACGCCATTGCGACAAGTCTGAAAGCGGCTGTTATCGGCGTCATCCTCGTCATTATTTTCATGATCGCGGTGTACTATATTGCTGGTCTGGCATCCGCCGTGGGGCTGCTGTCCTACGTGTCCCTGGTGGTGCTTCTGATCAACGGCTTCGATATGACGCTGACGCTGTCCGGTATCGCGGGCATTATCCTGTCCGTCGGTATGGCGGTGGATGCCAATGTTATTATCTTTGCCCGTATCCGTGAGGAGCTTGCCTCCGGCAAGACGGTGCAGAACGCCATTAAGATTGGCTTTGACAAAGCCCTGTCGGCCATCATCGACGGAAATATCACGACCCTGATCGCCGCACTGGTGCTCTGGCTGCTGGGTCCCGGTTCTGTGAAAGGGTTTGCCCAGACCTTGGCGCTTGGTATTGCATTATCCATGTTCACAGCCCTGGTGGTGACCAGATATGTCATGTATGCTTTCTACGCGCTCGGGTTAAAGAGCGAGAAGCTTTACGGTGTGGGGAAAGAGCGCAAGCCATTGCACATCCTGTCCAAGAAGGGGCTGTTCTTCGGCGTCTCCGCCGCATTGGTGGTGGCCGGGTTTGTGGCTATGGGTGTTTTCAAGTCCTCCACGGGAGACGCCCTGAATTACAGCCTTGAATTCAAAGGCGGTACGCAGACCAGTGTGACCTTCAATGAGGCCATGACCCTGGAGAAGACCAACGCCGAGGTAGTGCCCCTTATGGAGGAGATCACCGGCGCCGTACAGATCCAGACGGTACAGGATTCCAACGAGGTAATCTTTAAGACAAGCTCCCTGACAGTGGAGCAGAGGGATGCCGTAAACGAGATGCTGGTAAGCAATTTTGGCGTGGATGAGAAGCTGATCACCACAGAGACCATCAGCTCCACCATCAGCAATGAGATGAAATCGGATACGATTATTGCGGTAACGGTGGCCATCCTCTGCATGCTGGTGTATATCAGGATCCGATTCAAGGATATTCGTTTCGGCGTCAGCAGTATTGTGGCGCTGCTTCATGACGTGCTTGTGGTGCTGGCCTTCTATGCGGTGGCCAGGGTGACCGTAAGCAATACCTTTGTGGCCTGTATGCTGACCATTGTGGGTTATTCCATCAATGCGACCATCGTGATCTTCGACAGGATCCGTGAGAACATGGCTACCATGACCCACAAGGATGACCTGAAGGATGTGGTGGACAGGAGTATCACCCAGACCATGTCCAGAAGTATTTTTACTTCCCTGACCACCTTTATCATGGTGGCGGTTCTGTATGTGCTGGGCGTTACCAGTATCCGTGATTTCGCCCTGCCGCTGATGGTGGGTATTGTGTGTGGTACTTATTCCTCCATCTGCCTGGCGGGCAGCCTGTGGTATCTGCTGCGGGTGAAGTTTGCACCGAAGAAAAAAAATAAATAAAATGTTCCTGTCAGGAAGTTATACTGTCCCGGTGTCTGTATCCCGCAGATGCCGGGGCGGTATTCCATTGACAGGACTGTTATTCCCGTGAGCAATGAGCCAAGTCAGCCTGGCTGACTTTGTGCCGTTGCCTGCACGGGCATGGAGCCAACTATGTTGGCTTGGTGAATGCCGCGAGGGTCATAATACCAAGGTGTCCCAAGGAAGCCTTCAGCTTTGCGGTGTTGCAGGATTGATACCCAGTCAGCTTGCTGCGGGGCATTTGATTTTTTTGGTCAGAAATTCGCTGGTCACGGAAAGGAATGAATCATATGATGCGGAAAAGGGTGTTGATCACAGTGCTGCTATGGGTCATGGTTATGACCGGCTGTTCCCCCTCCGGCGGAGACCGGGGGCAGACAGGAGAGGATTCGCCGGCAAACCCGGAAACGGAAAATACCGGAATGGGAAATGCCGGAACAACCTATATAGACCAGGGAAGTGGAGAATCCGGCGGGGAAAGCCAGGAAGAGCCGCGGGCAGTCAGACCGGCAAAAGAGGAAGTGCTCGCCATGCGGGAACTGGCGCTGGAGGGAATGTCCGAGGAAGAAATAAAGCGGCTGGCGGAAAATATCAAGGTGGCAAATCATCAGATGGAATCGGCATATTTATATGATTCCGTTTTTGAAAAGCTGGAGGATAAAGAAAGCCTTTACTGGAATTATTTTGACGAAAAAGGCGAGATTCAGGTGGGATGGGAATATGAGGGAAGCTATCAGGAAATGAAGGCCATCATGGATAAGGAGAATCTGTCAAAAGAAGAGTTTGATGTCAAATACGGCACGCCCGTAATGGTTTATAACCGTTTTGACGCTGGAAATTTTATGGAATTGATGGAAGAGATGAAAGTGCTTGTGCATAATGAAAAGCTGAAGGAGGACTTGCAGCAGCTCATTGATGAGACAAGCCTGGCAGCTGAAAACCATGAGATGGAGCACGTAAGTAATATTTATAAGATATTGCACGATATGGATTATTATCTGCTTCGGTACGGTCCGGAGGACGCGGGACAGTATGTTCAGGATACCTCCACTATCGCGAAATATTACGGGGTGCTGTCAGTGTATGAGTAACAGATCCAACAGATGTACAGAGGTGTGAGATGACAGAAAAAACATATAAGACCCGATCCGGTATCATCCATTATTGGGTCAATATTCTGGATCAAAATTCCGTAACGCTGGTATTCCTGCCGGGACTGACTGCCGACCACAGGCTGTTTGACAGGCAGATCGCGTATTTTGAGAAGAAATACAATGTGTTCGTGTGGGATGCCCCGGCCCATGCCGCATCATGGCCTTTTACGTTTGATTTTGACCTGATGGATAAGGCGGCATGGCTGAATGGTATTTTTGATCAGGAAAAAATAGCAAAGCCTGTTATCGTAGGGCAGTCCATGGGCGGCTATGTGGGGCAGGCCTATGCCCAGCGCTATCCCGATAAGTTAAAGGGTTTTGTCTCCATTGATTCCGCCCCGCTGCAGAGAAAATATGTGACGGGTATTGAACGCTGGCTCTTAAAAAGGATGGAGCCGGTTTATTATCATTATCCCTGGAAAGCGCTCCTTCAATCCGGTTCGGACGGTGTCGCTGTATCTGCGTATGGCAGGAAGCTGATGCGCAAAATGATGATGGTGTATGAAGGGGACAAAAAGCGGTATTCACAGATAGCGGGACATGGATTCCGGATCCTTGCGGAGGCGATGGAAAAAGACCTGCCTTACGAAATAAAGTGCCCGGCATTGCTGATCTGCGGGGAGAAAGACCGTGCCGGTTCCTGCATCCGGTATAATAAGGCATGGCACAAAAATACAAACATTCCGCTGGAATGGATCAGGAACGCCGGACATAATTCAAACACGGACAGGCCGGACATCGTAAACAATCTGATAGAGCATTTGGTCGGATCCGTTCCGTAAAATGGAAACAGGTTTATAATGAAATCATTATTTATGTGGTTAAGGACGGGAAGGGACGCAATGACAATGCTGCGCTTGCAGATTTTGCAGAGGGAGCGCTATCTGCAAGGGGTATTTGGCGAAGCTTATATTACATATAAAAGCAGGGTATGCAGGTACTTGGGCAGAAGGGGCAGGAGGCATTATGAAAGATAAAGTAAAACGGATTCTTTGCCAGATAATCAATTCTGTGGTGATGGCCGGAGTCATCCTTCTGCTTACAGGCTTGTATTACAGCATCATAAAGGCGGGAATCCCTTACCAGGATCCGCCGCTGGAATTACAGATAGAGTATGCTGTCAATGCGCAGATCGGAAAAGTGTTAACAGGCGGGGGGCTGCTGACAGCCCTGTGCGGGGGCGTGGCGCGCCTGGTTTTATGGAGGATATGATACAGGAATAGGCTTCGGTACAATTCACATGATTCCTGGGTTAGAGAGGAGGGATGATTTCATATGCGGGACTATATTGACCTGATCAGAGGATATTCAAGGCAGAACTATAAAAATATGATGCATGGGGCAGCGGGGCAGCTGCGGTATCCTTTTATCGTACCTGGCAGTCAAAGCTATAGTCATGTCTTATGGGACTGGGACAGCTGGCTCACGGATGTGGCAGTGCGCCAAGTCAGGACGGACAACGGTGATCTCAGTGAGGCTTATACAGAGTGTGAGCGGGGATGCATACGGAATTTTCTTGACCACATGGACAGCCAGGGCAGGATTCCCATTGCCATTACCGCGGACAGCAGTATTCCCAGACCGGAGGAGAGGAATTTCAATTTTCATAAGCCCTGTCTGGCACAGCATATGGCGTTCATTGTCCGGGAAAACGGCAGCGACAGAAGCTGGCTGGAGTCCTGCTTCGGCAGATTGGAAGCCTTTATCAGCTGCTACAGGGAACATTGTCACCACAGGGAGACGGGGCTGTATTACTGGAGGAATGACGTGGCCATCGGCGTTGACAACGATCCCTGTACTTTTTACCGCCCAGATAACAGCTCCGCCTCCGTCTATCTGAACTGCCTCATGTATAAGGAACTTAAGGCCATGGAATATCTGTGCGGCTGTACCGGAAGGGACGGCGGAGAATACAGGGAGCAGGCCGAAGCGTTGAAGCAGGCTGTGAATGCCTGTTTATGGGATGAGCGGAATGGTTTTTATTATAGCGCAGATATCAATCTCCTTCCGGTCGATCCCGACACGTATTATCACAGTGGTATGCCCCGCCACTGGCATTGTGTGCTCCAGAAGATCGATGTATGGTCGGGGTTTCTGACCATGTGGGCCGGGATCGCCGGTCAGGAGCGGGCGGAACGGATGGTATATGAAAATATGAAGGTTGAGCGGCTCTTTAACGGCAGATACGGGATCAGGACGCTGGCAAAAACGGAACCCATGTATCGCATTGCGGCATCCCACAATCCGTCCTGCTGGCTGGGACCTGTATGGGGCGTGTCGAATTATATGTGTTTCAAAGGGCTGGTGGATTATGGCTTTACGGAAGAAGCCGGGAAACTGGCGGAGAAAACGATCATCCTCCTGGGCAAGAGCATTGCGGGCTGTGGAGAGATGTATGAATACTATGATCCTGACAGCGGCGAAGGCATCATAAATTCCGGATTCCAGAACTGGAACCTGCTGGTAAATAATATGATCGCATGGTACAACGGTGAGCCGCGGGTGGAGGAATTCTGACTCTGTAGAATGTTCCCTTGGAACTGTCCGGAAACAGTTCCTTAAGAATTTGAAAACTGTCTTGTATCCTGACCCGGAGGTGTTACTATAAGGGTAATGCCGCGTCCGTGCCCCGTGAAGCGGTGCGATGCGCGGTGAATACTGGAAAACACAGGAGGCAGAGAGATGAGATATGGGAAGAGACAGGATACGTTAAAGGGCACAGGGAGATGGGCAGGCGCAGGAGCCCTTCTGCTGGCCTTGTTTTTGGCGGCCTGCGGCGGGGGGCAGACGGAGGAGAGCGAAGAGGTGCTGTCAGGGGCGGTGCGGCTGGAAGATATGGGGCAGTGTGTAGCGGATCAGGCTGGGACTTTTGAAGAATCCCGGGAGACCGACCACGGGATTTCTCAGGCGGAGGATGTCCTGGGGGGATCAGGAGCAGGAACGCCGTCCCGGGGACAGTCAGAGACAGCGTCCCCCGGACAGGGACAGAAGGATCCGGAACATGTCGGACCGGAAATGCCTGCGGAGCCGATCAAGGAGGTACTGAAACCGGAGGGGATCGGCTGGGGGCTGGTTTTCGGGGAATCCGGCACACAGCCTGCAGGGAATGCCTCCCCTCAGGAACTGGCGCTGTATGACGCGTATTTCCTGAACCCGGGCGAGGAAAAGGTGATCTATCTGACTTTTGACTGCGGCTACGAGAACGGCAATACGGAAACCATCCTGGATGCCCTGAAAGCACATGATGCGCCGGCTACCTTTTTTGTGGTGGGACATTTTCTGGAGACAGAACCCGAACTTGTGAAGCGTATGGTGGAGGAAGGCCATGCGGTGGGAAACCATACGTACCATCATTATGATATTGATACGCTGGATGAAGAAAGCTTTCAAAAGGAACTGGAGGATGTGGAAACTCTGTTCCGGGAGATCACGGGGACAGATCTTTCCCCGTATTACCGTCCCCCGGAGGGTAAGTGCGGGACTGCCAATCTGAAACGGGCCCAGGAGCTGGGATATGCCACCTGCTTCTGGAGTCTGGCCCATGTGGACTGGGATGCAGATAACCAGCCGACCCGTCAGGCGGCATTGGACAAGCTCACTGCCCGCGTTCATCCGGGGGCAATCGTGCTCCTGCACAATACGTCAAAGACTAACGGCGAGATCCTGGATGAACTGCTGACGAAATGGGAGGAGATGGGCTATACCTTTGCGCCTTTGTCTGAGTTGACGCAGAAATGAAGACCAATGCTGTCCCGTTAGCTGATATAGTCAAAGCCCCGGCGGCTGCCGGGGCTGAATTGTTATGGAAATGGTAACAGACAATATGTAATGACCTCCGATTTGTAGTTTCGTGGATTTACCTGTATACTATAAGTTGGAAAAACAAAGGTAACAGGGATTACCGCATACAAATGGAGGTCATCAAATGAATTATAACACAATTTTCGTAGGAATGGACGTTCACAAGGAAAAATTTTCTCTTTGCTGTTATTCGATTGAGAAGGATGAGTTTTCCCATCCTCATACAACAGCCGCCGATTATAAACATGTACTTGCCTATATTGCTTCCCTGCGGGGCGTATTCGGTGAAAATGCGTCTTTCCTGTGCGGCTATGAGGCTGGATGCTTGGGATTTACTTTATATCATCAACTGACTGAGCATAATGCAAAGTGCGTCATTCTCGCTCCGACCACAATGCCTGTCGTCAGGGGAAAGAAAACGATCAAAACGGATAAGCGGGATGCACGCAACATTGCAAAATGTCTGGCGTACCGTGACTACAGCCCCGTGCACATCCCGACAGGGCAGGATGAACAGGTCAAGGAATATATTCGTATGAGGGCAGACCACAAGCTTGCCCTCAAAAAGGTAAAACAGCAGATTTCCGCATTCTGTTTACGGCATGACCTGCGTTATGAAGGCAAAAGCCATTGGACGGCAGCACATATCAAATGGCTGAAATCCCTGAAGCCGGATGGGCTGTATGATGAGATCTTTAAGGAATATCTTCTTACCCTTGAAAATCTTACAGATAAGATTGAGCGGTTTGACCAGCGGATTGCCGAGCTGGCTGCAAAAGAAGAATACAACGAAAATGTGAAAAACTTTCCTGTTTCCTTGGCATACAGACACAGACGGCACTGGCGTCCATAGTCGAAGTCGGAGATTTCAAGCGGTTCCCCTCCGCAGAGAAATTTGCCGCTTATCTGGGGCTTGTTCCCGGAGAGGACTCCAGCGGGGACAGCCGGAAAAGATTGGGGATCACAAAGGCCGGAAACACCCACGTCAGGCGCCTGCTGGTGGAAGCGGCACAAGGCTATGGGCGAGGTCGGACCGGCCATAAATCCAAAGCGCTCAAGGCCAGACAGCAGGGAAATCCGCCGGAGGTCATTGCCTATGCGGACAAAGCCAATGAGAGGCTGCGCGGGAAATATTATAAGATGGTATTATCACATGGCAAAAAAGCCAATGTGGCGAAAACAGCGGTTGTGGTGCTAGTATATAAGTGTGGACAGAAAAAGGTGAACAGCCTATACTATCAAGTGAAAGAGCAAAGCCTGTAAAACAATAACTTAGGGCTTGACATTATAGGAAGGTAGCGATTACATTTGCGGAGAAAGCGGAAATCTTCTTTCAGGAGGAGAAAAACAACGTATTTCTATTGCAAGAAGTATATTAAGAAAACAAAAAATACTATTTGTTGACGAAGGAACATCTGCATTGGATATTGAAACAGCAAAAAAAATAAATGACTCTATATTACATTTGGTAGGAACAACTAGATTCATCATTTCTCATAGTATGGATGTTGATTTGATTCACAATTGTGATGAGATTATTGTTGTTCGCAATGGAGAAATATCTGAAAAAGGAAATTTCAAAGAACTTATGAATAAGCAATCATATTTTTATGCATTGTATGTTCTTGCAAATAAGTAAATTTCCTTTTCGATAATGTAAAAAGCCGTCGAAATAATTTAGAGAAGTAATGAGGTGAGTAAAGTTTATTTAATGGGTTGAATGTCAAAGTAAATTCCCGTGACAACTGAAAATCCAGAATGCCAGAGAAAATGCAGGATTGAGACAACTTTTTCTTTGGCATTTTTTCAGTAAAAATGTATGATGTATATGAAACAGTCTGTTTTTCTGCATGGGAAACAGACAACCGGAAGGATGTCTGTCAAACTAAATTCCGCTCGTCTGACTGGAGGGTATGCAGTTGTCGTGCAGTATGTCTGTTTCAAAAAATGTTTGGTGCTGCTTAAGCAGTGCCGGTTTCAGTAGAACACTGTCAGGTTCTACCTGTTCCAGATGAAGAAGCTTAAACAGCTTCTCATCAAGCAGCAGGGAGGCGAGTTCAAATGGGGTTAGGGAAATGATTCTTCTGTAAAGTTATGGATTGATAATGAACGGACAATAGTTTATAATAAATCCATGAGATCCGGCAAGTACAGAGCAGACAGAAGGGGAAGGAAAGTATATGAAATATAGTGTGTATGATATTATTTACAGAAATGACAGCAATATCAGAAGACTGTTGGAAAACGACCTGTTATTTGCGGAGACAGGCTTTGTGGCATTCAGGGATGCAGACGGCAGGTTCTGGTATCTGTATAAGAAGGAAGGGCTTCTGGTTCCGGGGCAGCAGGACCAGATCAACAGGACATACGGATCACGGGATTCTCTGTCCGGAAACAGGAAGATCAGGATCGGTGAAGCCGAGTGCGACTGTGCCCTGCCCACAGAGGAATGCGCGAAGGATTTCTTCACCGGGCTGAGCAGGATCGGCGCCTGTGCGGACTGGAACATCGAGGGTCAGCTATGGAAGATCGCAAGCGCGTCCTCCACTTTATATGATGCGCCGATCAGAATGGTAAGGCCGGAGCAGTTCCTGGATCGGATCAGTACTTTGAGATGTGCATATGTCAAAGAGCGGGAGACGAACAGACGGAATTTTACCAGCTTTGAAGGCTGGGAATATATTGATACCTTTGAACTGGATGATCAGGGGAGAGTCGTGATGCCGCAGGAACTCCAGGTACAGGAGAACGAAGCGTCCGTGGAGGAAACAGCATCCCGGAAGGCCGGGTCGGATACAGCTTCGGTGCAGGAGCCTGCAAGGGGAGAAGTACCGCAGGCGGAAGCAGAACAGGCGGAGAAACCGGTGGTTGAATCCGCAAAGGGAGAAGTACCGCAGGCGGAAGCGGAACAGGCAGAGAAACCGGTGCAGGAGCCCGCAGGGGAAGAAGGATCTCCGGAGGAGACAGGGCAGCCGGATAGCCCGGCTCAGGAGACGGTAAAGAGCGAGTCTGCACAGGGGGCAGGACGGGCAGAGAAACCGGTCGCGGAGTCTGTGGAGGAGGAAGCGCCACAGGCGGAAGCCGGACATTCGGAAGCAGAACAGGTAGAGAGCCTGGCACAGGACGCCGCGACGGCAGATGCGTTCCCGGAGGAGAAGGGGCAGACAGAGACGGCGGGACAGGAGCCGGCACAGGGTGAGATACCCTCAGAGGAAGCGGAACAGGCGGAGAAACCGGTGCAGGAGTTTGCGAAGGGCGGAATGCCTTCCCTTGACGTTCCGCCGTGGAGGAGGAAAACAATCACGGATGTCAGGGATCTGCTGGATTGCGACAGAAAGAGATGCCGTCTGGAGTCCTATGAAGAAAATATGTTATATGACATCAAGCGCGGACATTGGGATGTGTATGGCTGTGAAGAAGTCATGGAGACGCCGGAAAAGGGAAGACTGGTGCCCAGGGATCCCAGAAAGGATATCCGGACAGGTATCGTGGGGATTGATTTCGGAACCAAGAGCACGGTCGTGGTGCGGCAGGATGACACCAGCGCGATCATACCGATCCGCATCGGCGCAGGGGATCTCTCCGCCGAGCTTCGGGAAAATGATTATGAGAATCCGACCATAATCGAATGCACGGATCTGGATGCATTTATGAAGAAGTACTGCGAACAGGCGGGAAGGCCGGAGACCAGCTGCGACGATTTCTTTGTCTCCTATGACGCGTACACAGATTACCGCTCCTGCGCACCCAATGAATTTTACGCGTATTATGCGGACCTGAAGCAATGGGCGAACCATGAGAAAGAGAACGTGGTGATCTGGGACAAACAGAAGCATGAATACCGGTTTGGACCACACAGCCTGAAAGAGGATCAAATCATAAATCCGATCGAACTTTACGCCTACTATATCGGTATGTATATCAATAATATGCGCAATGGCATCTATATGAAATACCTGATGTCATTTCCGGTAGGTTATCCAAAGAAAACGCGGCAGCTGATCGTCCACAGCTTCGAGAGGGGGATCAGGAAGTCGCTGCCCCAGTGCATTCTGGATGACGAGGAATGCATGAAAGAATTCAGTGTCCGCCTGGGAATCAGTGAACCGGCAGCTTATGCGGTGACTGCGCTGGAGATGAGCGAGCTGGAGCCGGAGGATGAGAACGAACAGTACCGGTACGGTATTTTCGACTTCGGAGGAGGCACTGCGGATTTCGGGTTCGGTATCTGGAGAGGCGCCAGCGAAGAGGAATACGAGGTGGAAGGATACGACTATGTGCTGGAATGCTTCGGCGCGGATTCCGACGTCACCCTGGGAGGGGAAAAGATCCTGGAACTGCTGGCATATGCCGTATTCAAGAAAAACCGCGGGGTGGCCAGGAGAAAGAAGATCACGTGTTCCCTGCCTTTTGGCGAACAGGCATTCCTGGGAAGCGAGACGCTCATATCCAATTCCCAGATTGCCCAGCGGAATATGTCCATTTTAAAAGAAGAGCTCAGACCGCTCTGGCATCAGGAGGAAAACTGGGAAAAGAGATACCGGCACGAGACCGCGGGAAAAGGCTCCGGGACGGATATGGAGTACGAAGAATATATTGAGCCTATGCTGTATGATATTGACGGAAACAAGCTGTCTGACTGTCGGTTTACAGTGGATACAAAGGGACTGATCACCCTGATAAAATCGAGGATACAAAAAGGGGTTGACGCATTTTTCAAATGTATGGGCAAGGCTTTCCAGCGGGAAAATAAGCTTGAGGGCTGCGACGGGCCGATCTACATTTTCCTGGCGGGCAATTCCAGCAAATCTATTTTCGTAAAGGAATTGTTTGAGGAAATGATCCGGAATCTTTCTTCTGACCCGGAGGATTCCCGCTTTAAGCTGGTGGAGCCCCTGAGCGGGGAAAGAGGGGACGAGTATGTGCCCAACGGCAAGACCAGCGTGGCTTACGGCCTGATCAAGAGCAGGGAAGGAAGCTCCATAAAAGTGGAAAAGAATTATGAAACGGACGCGGAGGAGCAGACCCGCTTCAAGTATTATCTGGGACGGGAGAGGAGACATCACTTTGACTGCAGGCTTTCCCCTGCGGAGACGGATTACGGCACATGGGTGCGTTTTCAGGGTGCTGCCAGACCGACTGTGCGTATTTACTATACCACCGATCCCACGGCGGATCTCAGGGAGGAGCCGCCGGTGATCGATAACATTCCTTATAAGGAAATCTCTGTCGACCCCAGGATGGACGCATACATCTTTATCAAGGCGTGCGAGCCTGCGGTGATCGAATATACAGTGGCCAGTCCGGATGAGATGGTGGAAGGGAAGAATGAGGTTTTCCGGATTGCGTTTTAGGGAAACATGGCCAAAGCCCCCGCTGCTTGCAGCGAAGTCTTTGGCCTTATATAAGATAACGTCCTGGTCAGGGAGTGAACAGTAATGCGGAACGGACATCATGAAATGCCTTGAAGATGTGCCTCCCAGGTGCTATGATGGTAACGATAAGGAATTGTAGTTATGGTATACGGGGGAGGATGAGATGGAAGGGGAGCAAACCTGTGCAGGGGGCAGGGAACAAAAGAAAGTCTTAAGGGATGCGTTTAAAGCGGCATTTCCCCATACGATCCCTATTTTTGCAGGCTTCTGGTTCCTGGGCCTGACTTACGGGATCTATATGAATGTATCGGGTTTCAGTTTCTGGTATCCTATGCTGATGAGCCTGACCATTTTCGCCGGTTCCATGGAGTTTGTGACGGTGAATCTGCTGCTTGGCGCCTTTGACCCGTTGCAGGCTCTGGCAATGACCCTGATGATCAATGCGAGGCACTTGTTTTACGGGATTTCCATGCTGGGCAAGTATCGGGGAAATGGTTGGAAGGATATTTATCTGATCTTCGGGATGTGTGATGAAAGCTTCTCCATCAACTATACGGCAGAGATCCCCGAGGGTGTCGACAGGGGCTGGTTCATGGTCTTTGTCACGCTGTTGAATCAGTTTTACTGGTTTTCCGGCTCCACCCTGGGAGGAATTTTCGGTTCCCTGATCCATTTTAACACAGAAGGGCTTGACTTTGTCATGACAGCGATGTTTGTGGTGATCTTCCTGGAACAGTGGCTGAAGGAAAAGCGTCACGTGAGTGCACTGGCGGGAATCGGGATTTCCCTGCTGTGCCTGCTTGCATTTGGTCCGGAGCATTTTATCATCCCGTCAATGTTTGCCATTCTGGGGACGCTGACACTGCTTGGCAAACCCATGGAAGCTGACGGCAGTTCTGGAGGTGGCGGAAGATGACATTGACACAACAGGTTATTACAATAGGAATGGTGGTATTGGGGACAGTATTGACACGTTTTCTGCCTTTCCTGCTTTTCCCGGCAGGTAAGCCCACGCCCAGATACATACGATATCTTGGAAAAGTATTGCCCTCTGCGGTATTTGGACTGCTGGTGGTGTATTGTCTGAAGAATGTCAGTCCGCTTTCTGGCAGTCATGGGATACCGGAGTTTATTTCAATTATGGCAGTGGCAGCGCTCCATCTGTGGAAGCGGCAGATGCTGATATCCATAGCGGGCGGCACTGTCTGCTATATGCTGCTGGTACAATTGGTATTTTAAATACAGCTCCTGTGCCTGAGAGATGGAAACGGGGGCGGGACTGAAACAGATTGAAAAGGAGGTTACGTTTATGAGTTCCAAATTATTTGACTTGCTGCAGCTGTTCCGCGATGTCCTTCCCACTAGGAATATGGAAGAACTGGAACAGCGGCTTACAAGGGCGCAGGAGAGGATGGATCTGCCTGCGCTGGCGAAGATCTACTATGACATGGGAGTTCAATGTATGAAAAACGGTGACCCCAACAGGGCTATGATGTATCTGAGCCGGTCAGATACGATTTTCAGTTCCCGTGATGAAGTGTATGAACAGGTATCGGAATCCCTCTGTGAGGATTGTTCCAGAAGGATCGGGGAGCTGGAGGAGATGCCTCTTTTGACGAATGAGATTCCTGAGCGTCTGGAAGAACAGGCTGAACTTTTCCTGGATGACACGCAGATCCGTCTGTGGGGGCTGCTGACCATGGCGCGTCTGGTCAAGGTGGGAGAACATCTCTCCGCGCTGCCCGGCTGCGAGGTGCTGGGGGAGCTTGGGCAGACGGTGGATCTGATCCTGCGCTCCTTTCAGGAGCGGATTACACAGGAAGAGTTTCAATTCCTTGTGGACGTCTGCGACCGGCTTTACGAATTGGGGGACGACGAATGCTTTTCCGATATGACGCAGCAGGTAGAGATTTCCGGCGGTATGCCGCTTCAGGCGTTTGATTTGAACGGGCTTCTGGTCCTGACGGAGTTGAATCTGTATCTTGACAGCCATCTGCGGCTTCTGACCCAGGGACCGGACGGCAGCGAGGCGGAGATGGGACTTGTGCCCTGCGCGCTTTTACCAGACTACTATCTGCGCACCTGCGGCACGGAGCTTTCCCGGCTGCCGCAGATCAGCCGGGAAACAGCGCGTATACAGGACGATTATGAATTCATCCGTTCCAAGATCACGTGGCAGGACATCACCGCGCGGATCACCCAGTATAAAGAACTGGATATTCTCCGGTCGTAAGAGTTTTACATAAGTAGCCTGCCGCCCTGGCGGCAGGCTATTTATGGGAATGTACGGAAAGGATGTGTCCTATATGATACGCCCTACATCTTTCCTGAGTTTTCTGTTCTTTCGATTATTTCACCCGCAGAGTTGTATCGCAAAGCATCTTCCAAAACCTCTCATATAAATACCACATAAAAGTAGTTGCGCTTTCTGCGAGGAAAACCGACTCAAAATGCGTGCCGAAAATCCCATTATGGAATAAAATAGGAAAAATTATGGATATTTAATAATTTTGTGGATGACAATAACTGGATAATGTTATATAATTAAAGAAGAAGGATAAAATCCAATGGCTGTTGCAGTTTTATACAACAGATAAAGAAGCTGGTAGTGTGTTGAGATCGATACAGATACCTTGTGCCTTGTATAAGGAATCCTGGACTTCGCAAAAAGTGTACCCAATTGGAAATTGGAACACGCTCCAGCAAAATGAAATGTGATGATTTGAGGATATCAAAAGACATATAGAGACATATAGAGACATATAGAGACGTATAAAGCATACTAAATAAGCATAATAATAAAAGGAAGGGGTATATATGATGAAGAAAATCAAAGGGAAGATTGGCAATATTTATAAAAGGATTCAGACCAGATGGCAGTTAAGAGAGAAGGACGATATTTGGAATCTTTACGGCGGCTGCTGCTTTGGGCTTCACCAACCATCTTTTTACCATAAGCATTCGGAGGAGGAGGTCGAAAGGATCCAGAAGCAGGAAATATCGAAATTGCAGGATATACTGAATGATTATCAGATGCGGCATAATTCAATGTCAGGATAACGATAATCAGTTGGCGCTAAACTGTCAGCGGGTATAGTATGGGATCAAAGCCGGGCAGCCGGATCTTCCCGATCAACTTCCGGAAATCCTGCTCCCGAAAACTCCCTGGGCGGCACATGATCTCCAGATCCATTTGAAAATACCGGAATCCTATCTTTGCCCTCCGGAATCCGTTCCGTTCATAGAAGGCAAGTCTGCGCAGTCTCTGGCTGTAATTGTCTGCGCATTCATCCATGCGTTCCATGTCCAGCACGATCTGATATCCGTCATAGACCTGCGCCAGCCTTTGCAAAGCCTCCGCTCCATATCCCTTGGAGCGGTACGCTCCATCGATGGTAAAATAATTCAAATAAGCCATTTGAAGCGCATCGTCCGACAGCAGGATGGCAAATCCTACGAATTCTCCGTCATAAAAGGCCCAGGCATCACAGCCAAGCTCCTGCAGGAGCCCAAGCATCCTGTCCGAAGGAATCCTTTCTTCTTTCGGGAACGCTTCATCGTTCAGTGCATATAGTTTCTTTTTATCTGCAAAATCCTGTGTGATCTTCCTGAGTTCCATAATTCATAATCCCCTTGTCTGTTCTGCCAGCAGATATTCCAGAAACGCCTCGCATCCCTCCAGCACATCTGCGTAGGTCACGTCAAAATCCCCTGTGTACCAGGGATCTGCGATTGCACGGCGGCTGCCTGCGTATTCTAAAAGTCTGTGAATCTTATGCTCCGGGTCTCCGCCGGATATCCTGGCCATATTGCAGATGTTGGCATCGTCCATACCGATCAGGTAATCGTACTGCTCATAGTCGCGTTTTGTCATTTGACGCGCCCTGTGCCCCGTGCAGGGGATGTTATGTTGTTTGAATATGGACAGGGTGCCGTAGTGGATCCCATTTCCAATTTCCTCCGTGCTGGTGGCCGCGGAATCAATGTGGAAGCGGTCGGTGAGACCGCGGGTGTCCACCATATGCTGCAGGACGAACTGAGCCATGGGGGAGCGGCAGATGTTTCCATGGCAGATAAATAGGATTTTTATCATTTTTCCATAACTCCTTAAATGTTCTGTATTTCTTCTCAAATGCCTTATTCATCCTGGTTTCTTCTAAAAATTTTTTGCGAGTTATCGCATATTTGATTCATAATTATATCCTATCCGAACTGATTGCACAACTCCTGATGAAAATTTTTGCGGGATATCGCAATTGTATGCAGTAGGATTTGCTGAAAAAGCATTTCAGTGCAGAACTGCATACTTCAAAACCTTAAGCCAATATCAACACCTGTCAGCTATTAAGCATAGAACTTGCGGTCAGTATCATGCTTGCCAAAGCCACATACGGATTTGGAAATATAGGAAATGTGCAGGTACAGTGAAGTGTCAGCCTCCCTTTTCAAAGAAACGGTCAATTTCCCTTTTTACGGTTTCCGGCGGAAGCGCTTTGGAAAGGTATCTTTCCGGCTTGAGGGCGATTACCTTTTGTATACTTTCCCTGTCCACCCTGCTGGTCAGAAAGATTACCGGTATATCTGTAAAATCCTCTTCGGAGCGGAGCATTTCCAGTACCTGGTTTCCACTGCAGACAGGCATTTCATAATCTAACAGTATCAGGTCCGGCCGCGTAAGGGCAATATGTCTGATGGCGGAAAGAGCTGATTTTGCTGTGATCACCTCATAGTCTGCGCCCAGCAGATTCTGTAGTAATGTCAGTGTAAAGCTTGAGTCATCCACGATCAGAAGTTTCTTTTTCTGTCGGGGGGAGGCGTTCTCTCCTACGAATTGATTCATACGGTTTGCCACCTCAGTCATGGCATTTTCCGTGAGAAAGGAGACTCCTTCTTCTCCGTGAAATGCGTCGGCGGCAACCATACAATAGGCAAAGTATCCTTTGCCGGTGTCGAAAAGCAGGCTGAATTGCGGGCTCTGCCTTTCAAATGTGCTGTGAAACTGCTCGTAAGTCAGCAGATGTTCTTCCGTGATTTCAAATTGTTCTGAGGAGGGGAAGTATTCTCTGCCCCGTTCCACCAGCCGCCTGGCTATATATCCGGCCACATTCATCAGCATCACATTGATGACCTTGGATTCCAGTTCCATGACATTACCGACAGTGCTGCTGATCAGCTGCTTTTCGAAAATCAGGAAAAACTCCCGTCTGCTGCCTTCCCTGGTACTACAGGACAGACGGTAATAGAAACCGTTGCCGAATCTTTCACCGTTGTAGCAATTGCTGATCAGCTTTGGCTTTGAATGAAATATATTGTGAAGGAGACAGGCAACAGCCTGTTCCATTACGGCCTGTTCTTCCTCCGGCAGAAGATTTTCCCAGTGCTTCACAGGCTCTCCGCTCATGATCAGGTGATCCTCCGTCAGCGTATGCCCCACCAGCCAGCCTGCGCAGACGCCAAAAAAGTGGTTGATTGAATTCCTGGAATAGTTTGTCTTTTCCAGTTCCGTCTCAAGCGCGGGAAGAGTTCTTTCCCGAAAGTCTCTGTGGATGCGTTTATGGGTCTCAAGTCCTGCGTACCCGATGGATGCCATATAGTCTTCCTCGTCAGCAAAATGCTGGAGAGTATGATCCTTAAAGTATTTTACTGCCTCCTGACAGGCAAAGTGGCTTTTTTCCTTCTGTCGCCCAATCGCATACAGTTTGTTGAGGATATGGAACAGCTTTTCATGCTCCCTGTCTATGAGTTCTACTCCAAGCTTATATTGTTCGTTCCATGTCAACTGATTCTCCATATGTGTTTCCTCCGTCATTGGAATCATTGTTTTCTATATATTATTCCGTTTCGTCAAAAATGTACCTTATCAGTGTTTTTTCTACATTTTTTGTCGATTTTCCGGAGGACATTGAAACATGTCCTGGAGTGGCCTGCTCAGAAAATAATCGGAATCAATTGAGCATATGCTTTGATGGCTCTGTCCGGGCGTCGGAGATTCTTTTATAATTTCTGGAATTCCGGAACCCTTTTTTCAAAAACAGTATAGTACCTAAAACCGCATTCTTTTAAAACTCCGGCAGCGCGGTCAAAGGAATCGCCGATATGCTGTGTGTCGTGGGCGTCGGAGCCTACGGTGATGATCTCGCCTCCCAGTTCGCGGTAGCGCTTTAACACACCTCTACAGGGGTGGAAATCTTTCATTCCGCTTCGGATCCCTCCCGTGTTCAGCTCGATGCCTTTTCCTTGATCCAGCAGTGTCCGAAGGATTTCATCCAGGATATCCTTATATTGCTCATAAGAATAATTCAGGTCCCTGCCGGGGCCATAACGCACAACGTAATCCAGGTGACCGTATACATCGAAATTGGAAAACTTTTTGATGTTTTCCAGGATGGATTCAAAGTATTCCCTGTATGCTTCTTCCTCGGGGCGGTCCTCATAGAAATCGGGATAGTAGGGATCCCGTCCGTGGCAAACGTGGGAGGAGGCTATGACAAAGTCAAAGCCATAGGCCTTGGCATAGACGGCATTTTTCCGCAGGGCTTCAGGCTGCAGCCCGAGTTCCACGCCGAACAGCAACCGGATCCTGCTTCTGTATTTTTCCTTTAACCGGGCAAGATCATATAAGTAAGGATCGGTGTCCAGCAAAAACATTCCGGCGGGTGTGTCGGGAGATTCAGGATAGTCGAAATCATTGTGTTCCGTAAAACACATGGTGGTGAGTCCCTGGGCAGTTCCCTGCCGGATCATATCCTCCATAGGGGTGTCGGAATCCCCCGAGTAGGAGGAATGTAAATGGCAATCTGATGTGACAGGCATAATCTGTCTCCTTTCCGGATACACTTTTAATCAATGTGACTGCAGCACGGCGTGGTATGATATCATCGGCCGGCTTTTTCCAGTACAATTCCATATTATGGATTATATCAAATTTCTAAAGAAATGGTAATATTTTTGATTTACATCTTGAATTATGGCAGGAAATTAGGTAAAATATGTTTGCTGATAAAATTTTGACAATCTGGCAGGCTTTGGAATTGGGTATACAGACGGATCTGCTGGGGCGTCAAAAAATATAAAATTATATTTTTTAGGAGGAGACTAAAATGGCAGTAAGAGTAGCAATTAACGGTTTCGGTCGTATCGGCCGTCTGGCATTCAGACAGATGTTTGATGCAGAAGGGTACGAGGTAGTGGCTATCAACGATCTGACCAGCCCTGATATGCTGGCACATCTATTGAAGTATGATACCGCCCAGGGCAGATACAAATATGCTGACAAGGTTGAGGCTGGTGAGGATTCCATTACTGTAAACGGCAAGAAGATCACCATTTACAAAGAGGCGGACGCTTCCAAGCTTCCCTGGGGTGAACTGAAGGTTGATGTCGTTCTGGAGTGTACAGGCTTCTATACCTCCAAGGAGAAGGCTTCTGCACATATCACGGCAGGTGCCCGCAAGGTTGTCATCTCTGCTCCCGCAGGAAACGATCTTCCTACCATCGTATACAATGTAAACCATGAGACATTGAAGCCCGAGGATACCGTTATTTCCGCAGCTTCCTGTACGACCAACTGCCTGGCGCCCATGGCTAAGGCTCTGAATGAGCTGGCTCCCATCCAGTCCGGCATCATGACAACCGTTCATGCATACACCGGCGACCAGATGATCCTGGACGGTCCCCAGAGAAAGGGCGACA
>CANDMD010000003.1 GCA_947385725.1 uncultured Lachnospiraceae bacterium
CCCCACCAACCCCCAACCGAACACTCTTTCCCTACACGACGCTCTTCCGATCTCGCGTGGTATGAGCGGTTCTGCAGGGATGAAAATATTGTCATAAAGGATGTGGAAAGCATTCGGGAGAAGGAGCCTTTGGTATATGCATACCTGAAGCCGCAGAATGTGCGTTCTATCATTGTAAGCCCCTTGATCAGCGAGGGGAAGGTCATTGGCTTCTATGGCGTGGATAATCCGCCGGAACGGTTTCTGGGGAGCATTGCGGCACTCTTTCAGATCTTGGGGAATTTTATGGTATCGCTTCTGCACAGGAGGAATCATGTCAGGAGACTTGAGGATGTGTGCTTCCTGGATCAGCTGACCGGGATCAGTAATCGCCATGCCATGAATAAATATGTTACCACCCTGGAGCCCCAGGACAGTATCGGGGTTCTGTTCTGCGATGTCACAGGGCTGAAAAGAACCAATGACACCCTGGGGCATCAGGAGGGAGACAGATTGTTGCTGCGCGCCAGCGAGTGCCTGAAAAGCGGCTTTAACGATTATGCGCTGTTCCGCGTGGGCGGTGATGAGTTTCTGGTCCTGTGCGCGGGAATCGGGCAGGAGGAATTTCAGGAAAGGATCTGCCTTGTGAAAGAGGAGATGGAAAAAAGGAAGGTCAATATGGCCATCGGGAATGTGTGGCGACCTGACAGTGGAGAGAAGATAGACCGGCTGATCACGGAGGCGGATGACCTGATGTATGAGAATAAAAGAGCCTGGTATAGGATGCAGATATAGTGATAAATCGCAACAGTTCAGACAGCCCCTCCCGCGATTACAAAGCCCTTCATTTGTCGCCGGCTCTTAGGGAAGCGCTGATTTAATCAGCGTTTCCTTAGACCTTGTGAGTTGAAAGTTTTCAATAAAAGAATAACTGTAGGTGACGGGGTAAAACAATCTAAGGAAGGCCGCCGGATGTCGGGGGTGAAAAAACTGTTCCAGGAATCCGAAAACTCTGCAAAACCAGAGTACATCCACGGGCATATGTTCGGCGGCTTGGCATCCTGGCCGGGAGTGTCCGCAACTGGGCCTGCATTCCCCTGAGTATCCGGCTCCATGATGGCCTACAGGCTGCCAGGGAGTTCAAAGGCGCATCTGTCTCTGAGGCTTCCCATGTGGTGCAGATGGTAGAAGACGCTTACCAGGCTGCCCTTGCTTTTGGGGATTCCCTGCTCCTGTTGGACAGATATTTTCTTACTGTACCAGCGCTTGAAAAGCTGAAATCCCTCAACAGCAGCGGGGATGTACACATGGGGATTGTTACCAAAGCCCAAAAGTCCTGTACCGCATTTAGATTCTCTGGCTTCTTAGTGGTACAAACTTTTAACTGTCAAGGAATAGCGTTATGCAGAAGGAAATGCATCCCCTGCGTTTGTCCTTATGGGCAGACTGCAGGGGTTTTTCTTATATGGTATCTGTGAAAAGAACTTGCATATTCAGGAATAAACGAGTACAATAAAATATAAAATGGATATAGAAAATATAAACGGTGCATAAAAAATATAAACGATACATAACAAATATTAACGGCACACAGCAAATACAAACAGTGCATAACAAATATTAACGGGATATAATAGATACGAACAGGAAACGGGGGTATATATTATGTTTATGGAAGAACATGGATAAAGCTTTTTTATCACACACGGCATTATCTCTGGATTTTGGAGCCTCCATTCACGATCCCGCCGGTGTGGAATTTGAAAAAGCTGTTATGAAGAACAGCGGAATGAATATTGGGCTATACCCGTCCAGGAAGATAGGAAAAAACTCCATTCATTCTGTATGCCAGGTAAAAGACTATGATTTACTGATCACAAACAATGATGTATCCGAGGATTTCCTGACACAGGTAAGGGAGCTTGGGGTGGCCATGGAAACAGTTCGCTCGGAAGGAATTTGAAATGGCCATAGAAACAGTTCATTTGGAAGGAATTCGAAGGGAGCATGAAACATGTATTGTATCTTAGTGACAGGTATGCCGGCAGCAGGAAAAAGCGTTATGGCAGAATCCCTGTCTGAAAGGCTGAAGCTGCCGGTTATTTCGAAGGATGCCATAAAGGAATTGCTGTTTGACAATGTTGGTTTTCAGTCAAGGGCGGAAAAAGTAAATCTTGGAATTGCCAGTATGGAAATTATGTATTATGCTGCAGGTCAGCTTATGAAAGCAGGACACCCTTTTATCCTGGAGAATAATTTCGAGCATTCTTCCGAACTCGGAATTAGAAGTCTTTTGGAAAAATATCAATATTCTGCACTGACCATTGCTTTAACAGGCGATTACAAAGTGATTTATCAGCGTTTTCTGGAACGGGAAAGCAGTCCTGACAGACACAGGGGGCATGTGGTGAATGACTGCTATCCGGAAAAGAAAGAGAATACGCTAAAGACTCCAGAGACAAAAACGGTATCCTGTGAAAGTTTTATCCATGGAATAGAACAAAGAGGATACGGCGCTTTTTGCGTAGGCGGCAGGCAGATTAAGGTTGATACAACCGATTTCTCAAAAGTAAACATGGAAGAAATACTTTCACAGATTGCGGCGTGGAAGGAAGAAATCTATGGTTGACGCGCATGCTTATTCCCGCGGGCATTGAGGAAAACAGCCATGTTTACATGGAAAGCCCGATACCCTGTTCCTTGTTGGTTTCCGGTGGGGGACGGCTTTCGGGGCTTCACCGGGTTCTCCTGCGGCAACGGCCTCCGATTCGTTAAAGAATGCGATCTGTCCGTCCCCCTGCAGATGCAACAGCACGCAGAAGCAGGCCGGGTATGGGATTGCCTGTGTAGAGTTTGTCGAGAAACAGGCAATTATTATATGCCAAGTAGTTTTTCTGCTTCCCTGCGGTATAACTCCGGCAGATAAAATCTGGAATGCAGGTAAAGAGGGATGAATGCAGGAGGAAGCAATTCCCCCAAGATTTCCTCCATTATTGGTTTTATTTGATTCAGTGCGCCATAGTTTTTCTGATAATTTTCTTTCAAAAATGTAATAACCTCTTCATTTTCCGGATACATATCTGCCCGGAAGAGCATATTCTGCATGGGCAGCCCCGTTACAAGAACCTCATCGTATTGCCGCATGATGTCGAGAAGCCGGGCGGTTATACGGTTTTTGCGGCACAAGGGCAGATACAAATGTGGAATCAGGTAATAATCGTCCAATGTAAAATGGTCATTCAGGAAATTCTCTTCCATAATACCATGGAAAAGTGAAAAAAAGCGTCGGGGATAGCTTGCCTGTGTGGCATCTGGGTTCCACGCCTGTTCACAGCCATAGAAGGTCAGGTAGCGGGTGGTTTCCAGAAGGCCGTAAGGATTTCCCAGAGCAAAGGAGGCGGACCAGTTGGTGAAGATCAGTCCGTTCAGTCGGTATTTTTTGTTCACTTCTTTCCAGGCGTCCAGATTGAAAAGACGCCTTTGTGCGATGGGATGATTTTGTGCGGCGCTGTCATCCCAACAGCGAACAGACGGAGCACCCAGAACGGCAAGGCCGGCACGTCGGAATTTTTCCACTAATGATTCTGCCCTTTTTTTTAAGTTTCTTCCGCTGTAAAGCCATATGGCAACAATGATTCTTTTGTCCATTAAAGCAATTTCCTCATCCGTGCGTCTTTCAACATATCATGCCAGATAATTGGCTGCTTTCCCAATTCGATAGCATATTTGGCAACCTGATTCATGAAACTGATGAACAGAGCGCTGCTGCTCTTGCCGGCCGCTTTGCAATGGTCGCAGGTGCCGATATTTCGCACTTCATCTCCTCCAAGATGTAAATACCGGCTGTGGGGGTGCAGATCGGAAATATCCTTAAGCAGACGGTGAACCAGAGAAAGTGACTGACTCTTCATGGGGCACAGCTCCGCCACATGGTTTGGCTGCTCCCGCAGGTGAATAAACTCAGGGTGTTTCAGAACGTATTCCAGATGTCCGTAGGTCTGTTGAAGAGGAATCACATCAATAAAGTTTTCATGGGCAGCAGACAACAGATCTTGCAGCTGTTCGCTTGTAAGACAGTGTGGATGGCGCAGCATTTTTAAATCTGTGAAGGGCAGTTTGTCCTCATACTCTATTAAAAGTCCATAGTTCCCACCACCATAACAAGTACAAAAGAATCCCTGATGAACTGTCTGGCATTGTTTGAAAAGGTGGAACGCCGGGAAGAAGGCATGCCAGAAATTTTGGGACTGCATCTGGAAGGACCTTACTTTTCCTACGGACAGCGGGGAGCGCAGAGCCCGGAAAACTTACGGAGCCCTGCGCCTGAAGAATATGAAGAGGCATGTGCAAAATCTTCAAAAATCTGCCGCTGGTCCTTTGCGGTAGAACTGGAAGGGGCAGAGGATTTTTTGCGGTTTCTCCGGGAAAAGGGTATTGTCGCCTCTCTGGCACATTCCGATGCCGACTGTAATCAGGTAATGCAGGCATATGATAATGGTCTGAAAGCCATGACGCATTTTTATTCCGGAATGAGCGGCGTTACCAGAAAGAATGCCTATCGGGCCGCAGGAGCCATTGAGGCCGGATATCTTCTGGATGATCTGTTTGTGGAGGTGATTGCCGACGGATGTCATCTGCCGGGAGAGCTGCTACAGCTGATTTATAAAATAAAAGGTGCCCGCAGAATCTGTCTGGTTACAGATTCCATGCGCGGGGCGGGAATGCCGGAAGGCGAATATCTGCTTGGGGGAAAAAATGGGGGAATCATGACCATTGTGGAGGAAGGTGTAGCAAAGCTTCCGGATCGGAGTGCCTTTGCGGGAAGCGTAGCCACTATGGACCGCCTTGTACGTACCATGCATGAACTGACAACAGCCCCGCTCCATGAAATCATTACCATGGCTTCCCTGACCCCCGCAATGCTCATGGGCATTGACAAGGAAAAAGGTTCCATAAGTCCCGGAAAAGATGCGGATTTGCTGTTGCTGGATGAAAGCCTGGCAGTAAAGCTTGTGATGGTGAGGGGGAAAATCCATTGACGATATCAGGCATAGGTGCCTTTTCAGCACCTATGCCCTGTCAGATGATCCGCTTCTCTCCCTTGCGATATAGACGATCTCCTCATGGCTGTTTTTCGTACATCCGATGAGCTCTATGGATTTGGCATCCCGTCCCTTTTCTCCTGCAGCACCGCATTGCCCAGAATATCCGCCTCCCGCTCCAGAGATACGCTGTCATTCATCTTCAAGCCGTACCTGCTTACAGTAGGCCGTACCCTCCCCTGCTTCTGCTGCATAACATGCGCAAGCTCGTGGGGCAGATGCTTCTCCTGACCCGGTCCGAGGTAGACATTCCTCCCTGCCGCATATGCATATGCGCCTATCCGGGCAGGGTTAGGTGATGAATAATGCACCCTCACATCCTCAAAGGACAGGCCTGACATATGCTCAAATCCTGATTTAAGCTTTTCGGGCACGGATCCCCCGGCGCTCTCGGTTAAAACCGGCTGTCTTCGCCGTTCTTTTGTTAAAAACAGGTTTTGCTGTATCAATTCCATCATAACTTCTCCTGTAACCGCCTTTTTCATAACCGCCTAAATGAAATGTCTGGGAACTCTTGCGGTTTTGTCCCCTTCTTTTTATAATTATACACTGCCTCATTGTATCACACAATTATTTCATTCTTTTCAGGAGGCCTTTTATATGCAAAAGTTATAATTTATACTTGAATATCTATCCGGATAATGGCACAATTAAGGTAAATGTGACTATAAACTGCGAATGACGGATATCCGGTACACCCGATATCCCGATAAGGAACAGGGAAATGAAGATAAGCGAAAAACTTGTTAAGCCCATACACGAAGCCAAATATCTGGATGTGGAAAATTCCGACAGGTATCGTTCCATTACCCGGCTGTTTTACTTGAACTATGAGAAGCTGAAATACTGGATGTATCAGGAAGAGGTCTATGAGGAATTGACGGAGGACGCTTACTTTGCGGGTTATACCGTGGAGCAGTGCCAGCAGGATCTGGAAACCCTGACTAACTGGGGAAATCTTGCAACGATCCAGGACACGCGGCGGGTAACCTCCATTGAAGAGTTTAAAAATAAGAAGTTTCGTTATCAGCTTACGGAGACGACGGTGGAAATCGAGCGTATGGTGATCCGGCTGGAAAATCTGTTTATTGAAGGGGCGTCTCTGGAACCTACACTTTTGGAGAGGCTCCGCTTTTCATTGGGCAGAATGGCGGAGATGCGGGAGAACGACACGGAGAAAATTTACGGCTGGTGGAATGAACTGAACAATGATTTTATCCGGCTGAATCAGAATTATCAGGATTATATGAGGGAACTGAACAGTGTAAAAGCGGAAGAAATGATGAAGACAAAAGAGTTCCTGGTGTTTAAGGATCGCTTGATAGAGTATCTCCGTTCCTTTGTGAAAAGCCTCCAGGTCAACGTGACGGCCATAGAGCAGATCTTAAAGAAAATACAGCCGGAAACGGTTCAATATGTGCTCGACCAGGTGACTGTCTATGAAATGTCCATCCCGCGGATCGAGGTGGAGCTGGATGAGGAACAGATTTATGAGAGGATGAAGGGGCGCTGGGAGAATATTCAGAATTGGTTTGCCGGGGCAGGCGGAGCGGAATCGGAGGCCATGAAGGTTTTTGACACTACCAATGAGGTGATACGGAAGATCACGCGGTATGCGAACCGTCTCAGCGAACAGAATAACAGTGGCGCCAACCGCCGTGAAGAGTATCGGAAGCTGTCAGTGATGTTTGCGAAATGCAGGAATATCGGCGAAGCCCATAAGCTGTCGGCCATGGTGTTCGGTGTGGAGAAGCCGCTGCATTTTAAGGGCGACTTTGCGCGGCAGACGGAGAGCATCAACAGCGGCGTATTTGACGAAGAGCCCCGGGAAATCCAGATACAGCCAAGAATACGTAATTACAGGGAAAAGGCGAAGCGCTCCGGAATACAGGACCGAACCAGGGAAAAGGAGACCGTGCGGCAGGCCATGCTGGAGAGGCTGGAGGAGGAACGGCGTCTTCTGAAAGGCTATATTGTAAATAACCGTCTGGAATTTGCCTCCCTTCCGGAGATCGAGCCCCAGGTCAGGGATGTGTTTCTCACCTGGCTGTCCAAGGGGCTGGAAAATAAGTCCCACCGGGCGAAGACAGAGGATGGGCAGATATTTTCCATTCTTCTGGAGGATGCGGACAGAACCTGTGTGTTGAAGTGCACGGACGGAACCTTTCGGATGCCCGCGTATACCATCGTGTTCCATGACAGAGCTGATGCGAAGTAAACAGGGAGAGATCATCGTATGCGGAACTGTTGCAGAAATAAACAGAGAAAGTGAATCGTATGCGGAACTGTTGCAGAAATAAACAGAGAAAGCGCATTGTATCCAGGGACGCTGCTGGTATAAGCTGTGGAAGAGCGGGTTTCCCTGAACGGCAAAGAGACAGCCGGAGGAGAAAAGAGAGAGCAGAATGAATACATTAGAGGTGCTGTTGAGCCGGCGCTGGGTCTTAAAGGCCCGGGACAAGGAATTGTATTATCAGATCAAGGACGGTATCGGCGAAATCAAAAAGTTCCTTATGGAAAAGCTGGGATATCAGGTTATTGTAAATCCCCACCTGGTAAAGGTGGAGAAAATCCCCGCAAGGGCGGAGCGCTGGATGGGGATCCGGGAGTTTACGGAGCCCATAGAGTATGCCTTTTTCTGCCTGATATTAATGTTTCTGGAAAATAAGGAAGCGGAAGAACAGTTTGTGCTGTCGGAGCTTACGGAATATGTCCAGGGACAGTATCAGGAGGAACAGATCGACTGGACCGTGTACCGCTACAGGAGGCATCTGATCAAGGCCATGAAGTTTTGTGTGTCAGAGGGGATCCTGAATGTGGACGACGGCAGCGAAGAAGGGTTTGCAAAGGATTGCAGCGGGGAAGTGCTGTATGAAAACACGGGCGTCTCGAGATTCTTTATGCGTAATTTCACACAGAATATCATGGATTACTCGGACTACACGGACTTCCTGAAAGCGGAATGGATCGATGTGGATGAGGACCGGGGCATCGTGCGCAGGCAGAGAGTGTACCGCAGCCTGCTCATGTCCATGGGGATTTACCGCAGGGAAGAGAACGAAGAAGACTTTGCTTATGTGAGGAATTACAGAAATATGATACAGGGGGAACTGGAAGGGCTTTTTCCCTGCGAATTACAGGTATACCGCAGCAGCGCCTACCTGGTATTGGGGGAGGACTGCCGCATGGGGCGTTTTCTTCCGGAGGAAAACACACTGTCGGACATTCTGCTCTTGTGCGGGCAGCTGTTGCGTGAGAAGGTGGATTCAGGTGAATATGAGCTGCAGAATAACGAGAGCGTAAGGATATCCAGGGAAGCGTTCAGGGGGCTGCTTGAGGAATGCAGGAAGAGGTTTGGCGCTGGATTTATAAAAACTTACCGGGAGATGGTGACAGAAGAGTTTTATCAGGAGATATCTTCGTATCTGACCGATCTGGAATTAGTGGAGGAGCAGAGGGAGGATATCCTGATCAAACCGGCGTTGGGAAGAGTGATCGGAAGATATCCGGAGGATTTTTCAGGAGGAAGCGAGAATGAACAGTGAATGGCAGATCAACAGGATCGGACTGATGGATTTCTGGTATTATGACGATCAGGAATTTGATTTCCTGGATGGAAGAATGCTGTTAAGGGGCGCCAACGGCTCAGGAAAATCCGTCACCATGCAGAGCTTTATCCCCCTTCTTCTGGACGGGAATATGCGGCCGGAGAGGCTGGATCCCTTCGGATCCCGGGCCCGGAAGATGGAAAACTATCTTCTGGAGGAGGGAGATGAGAGGGAAGAACGCACCGGATATCTGTACATGGAATTAAAACGGATGGACAGCGACAGCTACACTACCATCGGAATGGGAATCCGGGCCAGAAGGAATAAGAAGCTGGACACATGGTATTTCTGCGTCACAGACGGAAGGCGTGTGGGCAGAGACCTGTTTCTATATAAGGATGTGCAGAATAAAATCACCTGTACCAGGCAGGAACTCAGGAACCGGATCGGGGACGGCGGGCGTGTGATGGAGACCCAGGGAGAGTATGCCCAGTGCGTGAACCGGCTGCTGTTTGGCTTCGAGACCATGGAAGAATATCAGGAAATGCTGGAACTGCTGATACAGCTGCGCACACCCAAGCTGTCCAAGGATTTTAAACCTACCATCATCAATGAAATATTGAGCAGTTCCTTACAGACATTGTCGGAAGACGATCTGCGCCCCATGTCCGAGGCCATTGAGAATATGGACAGTCAGAAATCCAATCTGGATGATCTGGATGACAGCATTCGGGCGGCGGAACAGATCGAGAGGATATTTGACCAGTACAACCAGATCGTACTGTATGACAAGGCCATGCTTTTTACAGGCTGTGCCCAGGAGTGCAGGAAACAGGAAAAAAGTATCAATGAGATGGTGCGGCAGCGGGCGGAGAGTGTCAGCAGTCTGGCGGAAGAACAAAAGAACTATGACAGCCTTAAGAGGGAAGAGGAGATCTTAAAGCAGGAGCAGGATTCCCTCAAAGACAGCGACGCGGCACAGCTGAAACAGCGTGAGATCAGGCTGGACGGTGAGATAGAGGAAGCGGAAAAGGAAGTTTCTGACAAAAGGATCCAGGAGCAGGAGAAAGAGGAAAAGTACCGGGAGACGGAGGGAAAGCATAAAAGGCAGCAGGAGAAGAATGAAACGCTCTGGGAGGAAATAAAGGCGCATCTCTCAGAGATGGAACAGGCGTTGGGGGAAGTCCCTTTTGACGAGTTTACTTTCCTGAAAAAGGAACTCCTGGAAGAACCGCAGAAGGAGCAGGCATTTCAGAGCCACGACCAGGTGCTCGCCGAATACGTCAGGCGGGTGGAGAAGGGACGGGAAGCGCTCCGGGAGGAGAAAAACTGTCAGGAGCGGCACAGCCGGAACCAGCAGGAGCTTGACGAGATCCGGGGTCGGCAGGAGCAGAAAGAAAGGGAGTGCCGCCAGTATGAGACGCTGCTCCAGGAGACAAAAGACGAATGGATCGAGAAATTCTATCAGTGGGAGAAGAATAATCAGCAGCTGCACCTGGCGGAGGATGTGAAGCAGCGCACCCTGCAGGAGATAGAAAAGTATATCTACGGAGCGGATTTTAGCGAGATACGCCAGCTTGGGAAAAGCGCCTTTGAAGCCAGGGAACAGGAATTGAAGGACAGCCTGTACGAAGAGAACCGGCAGAAGCAGTTTCTTCTCGGGGAACAGCAGCGTATTGCCGGGGAACTGCAGGAATGGCGTGATAAAAAGGATCCGGAACCGGAATGCAGTGAAGCGGTTCAGCGCAGCCGCCGGCTGCTGACGGAAAGAGGGATTCCTTTCCTGCAGTTTTATAAGACCATAGATTTCGAATCCCATTTGGAGGAAAAACAGGCATCCCGCCTGGAGGAGGCTTTGCTTTCCATGGGAATCCTGGACGCGCTGATCGTTCCTGCGGAATATCGGGATACGATAGAGGCGCTGGATGAGGGCGGCTGTGACAGATATATTTTCAGCGATAATGTCCATGTGAAGCGGAATCTGCTGGAACTGCTGGACGTGGATAACGGGGAGAATGACATTTTAAAGTATCAGAGTATATCCAATATTCTGTCTTCCATCGGTGTGTTTAAAAAGGAAACAGGATTGAATCATGGGATGACCCGGACTGCGGGACAGGGTTCGGAGGCGGATTGCGGAAGTACCTGGGTGGACGAAAAGGGAAATTACAGGCTGGGCGTTCTGGAGGGAACCGTCACAGGGGAGTATCAGGCCCGCTATATCGGGGTGAGAGCCCGGGAGAGATTCCGCGCCGCAAAGCTGGCAGAGCTGGAGAAGGAGGAACGCACACTGGGGGAGCAGCTGGAGGCGTGCGAAGGACGGATCCGGGGATACGAGGCGGAGAAGGCGCTGCTTTTGCAGGAGTGGAACCTGTTTCCAGCCGACACGGATCTGAAGGAGGCCGCCAGGGAATATGCGGATAAGAATTATGAGCTGAAACGGTTAAACGAACAGATTGCGGGCGCCCGTGAACGCCTGCGGCAGATCAAGGCGGAGCTGGACGAGATCCAGATGAGAGTCCGGGAGGTATGCAGTAAATGCTATCTGACGGCAAGGCTGGATATTTTTACGGAGGCGCTGGATTCCCTGGGGCAGTACAGGGAGCTTTTCACGAAGATCCGGGTCTGCCATGGAAGTTATCTGAGCGGTATTTTCAATCTCAACACACTGGCGGATACCCTGGAAGCCATTGAGCAGGATCTTGACACGATCCGCTATGAGCTGGGGCGGCTATCCCGCAAGAAGAGCGATCTGGAGGCAGCCCTGCATTCGGTTCAGGAGCAGCTTAAGCTGACCGATTATGACAAGATAAAAGAGAGGCTGGACTATTGCCTTGAGCGGCTTGGCGTACTGCCCGGCCTGCGGGAGGAATCCGCAAGACAGCAGACCCATTGGCGGGAGAGGGAAGAACAGCTGGGGCGGGAGCTTCAGCAGCAGGAGGAAAGCCGTCAGAGGAATCTGCTGAAATACAGATATCTGGAGCAGGGCTTTCGCGGGGAATACCAGCTGGGGTATGTGGAGCGCTGTTTTGTGATCAATGATGACATGGAGGATCAGGCGGCAAAGGTCTGTGCCATGCTGACAGGAAGGTTCGGAAACAGGAAGCAATCGGATCTGCTGGGCAACCTGCAGGAGATCTACCATCAGAACCGGGGGTATCTCGTGAACTATCAGCTTACCCTGCAGCCCATATTTGAGGAGAACGGCGAGGGAAGTCTCCCCGGTATTTCCATGCGGAGAATTGATATTGCGGGAAAGTACAGGGGGATTCCTGTCAGGTTCAAGGAACTGCTGGAAAAACTGCGGGAGGATGCGGAAGTGCAGAAACGGCTGCTCAGCGACAAGGAGCGGGAACTGTTCGAAGATATCCTGGCGAATACCATCAGTAAAAAGATCCGGGCGAAGATTCATTCCAGCAAGCGGTGGGTGGAAAACATGAACAGGCTGATGGATTCCATGCATACCTCCAGCGGTCTGAAGCTGAGCCTGAGCTGGAAGAATAAGCGGGCGGAGAAGGAGGAACAGCTGGATACCAGGGAACTGGTGGAGCTGCTCTCCAAGGATGCGGAGATCATGCGGGATGAGGAGGTGGACAAACTGTCCCTTCATTTCCGCTCCAAGATTGCGGAAGCCAGGAAGCTTACTGAGGAGGGAAATTCGGTGCAGTCCTTTCACGCCATTATGCGTGATGTGCTGGATTACCGCAAGTGGTTTGAATTTACGCTGGAATGTCAGAAGACAGGGGAGAAGAAACGGGAGCTGACAGACAGGGTATTCTTTACTTTCAGCGGCGGCGAGAAGGCCATGGCGATGTATGTGCCGCTCTTCTCGGCTGTTGTGGCAAAGTATGCGGGCGCCAGAGAGGATTCCCCCAGACTGATCTCGCTGGATGAGGCGTTTGCGGGAGTGGATGAGACAAATATCCGCGATATGTTCAGACTGATGGTGGAATGCAGGTTCAATTTCATGATCAATTCCCAGGTATTGTGGGGAGATTATGATACGGTGCCGGGACTGGCGATCTATCAGCTGCTCCGGCCGGAAAACGCCAAATATGTGACGGTAATCCAGTATATATGGAACGGAATGGAGCGTGTGCTGGTACACTGAGCTGTTGAGGGCTTGAACGGGGCGGCAGATTACGGTGTAAGATGGGATCCACTGCCGGTCTTGAAGGAGATATGGCTGGCGCAATATGGCAGATGCGGGGTGGAGCATACGGGGGATGGATATGGAAGCTGAGAGAGCGGAATGTGATAAAAAACTGGAGGAGTGTATTCAATATTTCAGGCAGCGGCCCGTGTATCGTAAGCTGTTTGTGAAAGTGTGGGATAAATATCAGAGTCTTGGGCATTTCGGGGGTACGGTGCGGCTCTCGGGACTGACACAGGAGGAGTGCGGACTGCTGGGAGGCTTCTTTCAGAGGGACTTCTGGGGGAAGGAACCCGTCAGCATTTCCGCGGCCGCCATGGAGAAGGCGCTTGGAAACAGCCGCTTTTCCGGACTTTCCTGGGAGAGGATCCTACAGGGCTATTTCCGGAAGGAACTGGTGGGAAAGAAGGAGCAGCGCCTGCAGGAGGACATGCGGAGGGATCGGTTTTTTGCAGGGATCCTTGATGCTGCCCCGGCGGGATCCGGCAGAGCGTGGCTGGAAGAGACCCTTCGGACGAAGGGCGAGGGTTACCTGCTCTTGAGGAAGCAATATCGTGAACAGCCTCATAAGCTGGAAGAAAATCTGCGCCTCCTGATGCGTGCCATCCACAGACTGCCCTTTTTGTCCGCCGGGGAGGAGCAGGCAGCCTGTGAACTTTTGGCAGTATTTGCGGCGGAAACCACAGGGGATCCTCATTTCTTTGACGCAGGCACTCCTGGGGAACAGCTGCTGACTGCCTTTTTAAAGCAGAAGCTTTCTGAGACTTTGGTCAGGGAGGATTTCCAGAGGGAAACGGCGGGAATCCCAGGAACAGAGGGGCAGAGGGAGCTGCTCACGGTGGAGGGAAAGGCTCGTCTGTTTTATGAGGCAGGGCTTCTCAGGGATGAGCTTTCCAATAATACGCTTGTCTATGGAATTACCGGTATGGGAAAGGATGGGGAGCCTCATGAGGGAATCTCCGGTTTCCTGAAACGAAGGGAACCGTTACAGATCACACTTATGACCATGAGGAAGCTGGCGCGGGTATGTCCCCAGAAGGAAAAACGAGTCTATATTGTGGAGAATCCGGCCGTTTTCTCGAAATTGATGAGGGCCTGGCCGGAGGCGGCGATCGTATGTGGAAACGGGCAGATACGCCTGGCGGCCCTGGTCTTATTGGATCTGTTTGACGCGGAGACGGCTTTTCTGTATGCGGGTGACTATGACCCGGAGGGACTGCAGATCGCCCAGCGGCTGAAAGAATGCTACGGGGAGAGACTGCGGCTTTGGAAATACAGCAGGGAGTTTTATGAAAGATATCAGTCTGATGTGGAGATTTCGGCAAAGAGCTTAAAGAAGCTGGAACACGTTTACTTGCCGGAATTGCAGGAAATCAAGCAGGCAATGCTCCAAAAGAAGAAAGCGGCATACCAGGAGGCAATGCTGGGGGAATATCTGAGACAAGTGTGAACGGAATGAAGATTTTCTAAGGCTGTAAAGAGGGTGTGTAAACACACCTCTTTGTACACAGCTTAAGAAAACCTAAGTCATTCCGGGAAGAACGCAAAGACAGCATTCTTCCGGTTCTGCACCAGTTCGTTGGTTGTTCTTGACAACAGAATTCATTCTGCTGTTTGTGCCGACTGTGTCGGCATGACGGGGAGTGTGAAGAGATGTTCTAAGGAAGCGCTTTCATCAGCGTTTCTCTAAGTCTCACATCGAAAAACGCCCGAAAACGGGCGTTTTTCATCTTATAGGAAGCTTTGGTCTCAATCTGATTCATAGGAAGAGCGGGACACAAACTGCTCGGATTACTGTGCCGCGGTCACGGAAGTGATGTGGGGATTTACGCCCTCATACCAGTACAGGAAGCCCTCCAGATCGATCACATCGCCCACTTTCAGGTTCTTGACTGCCGCATAGACATCGGTGGTATTGTCGCAGAGATAGGACTCTACGGTGAAGGTGTATGTATTGCCGTTCAGGGAAACGTTGAAATACAGATCGTCGCCGTCCTGACCGGAACCGTCCCACTTGTAGAGATATGCCGCGCCGCTGTCATTTGCGGGTTCAACGGTCATGCCCTTAAACGCAACATACTCGTTCTGATGGTCGATCAGCTCATCGGTGCCCAGCAGTGAGGTGACATCCTTTGCCTCGGCAATGTAGGCAGCATCGTCCATGATCTCAAAGGTAGCTTCAATAATCTCCACTTCGCCGGACCATTCAGCCTTGTAGCCGGTTACCTTGATCTTGGTGCCGGGGGTCAGTTTCTCATAGTCTTCCTGGGAACATTCCATATCGTACAGGAAGTAAGCGCCGTCTGTGTCCTGAGCATAAACGGTGGCTGTGTCCTTGTTCTCCCTGCTGGAGTTGCCCTGATACCAGGACTGTTTCGCCTGAACGTAGGCTTCGATGACAACTTCACTGTCCAGCGGCGCCGCAATATACTCGGCATAGGTCATCACGCCCTCAGATTTCACATCGGCATTTTCGTTTGCGCTGCCTGCATTTCCGCCGTTGCCGGTGTCACCACAGCCTGTAAACGCGAAGGTCAGCGCAAGGGCTAAGGCTAAAACTAGATTCTTTTTCATAAGTTCTCCTCTTTTCTGAAAAATAGTTGATAAAGCTGTTAATGGAAACAATGTTATTATACCTTAATTTTCTAATAAATCAAGGATTATTTCCGCTTCCTTCTTTCCGCCTTCTCTCCGCTTTGATTTTTCCGGCGCACACATACAAAAGGATCAGCGCCCAAGTAATCCCCAGCGCTGCAAGCAGAAGCACGGATGTGCGCGGCAGCTTTCCCAGCGACTGCTTTCCCGCGGCGGCCTGGCTGGCCTGCCCCAGGCGGTACAGGGAGGTTACGTCGGTGAAAAGCTTTTCCAGGTAGGCATCGTCCACCGTCTCCTTACGCCGGATGGACTTTGCCACATTCTCGATCATCTGTCCGGCGGCATCCCTCAGGGAAGCGGAGCCGTTGAAAACAGGGGTGACAAAGGTGTGCTCCACATTGTCGAGAAGCAGCTGGGAAGCCTTGATCTTCACGTCATAGTAGGTATCATTGTCCTCCCCGCAGCGGGACAGATATTCCTGGTATTCCGCGGAGTCCTGTGCCATGGAGGTGACGGGCACATAGCCCTCCGTCTCCGCATAGGCGATCTGTACCTCGTTGGTAAGCAGATACTGGGCAAAGAGCCAGGACGCCAGTACTTCCTGGGAATCCGGTTTATTAAAGATGCAGACGGAAGGTCCCTGGGAGATCATCCGGGGATTTTCAGGGTCAAACTGAGGAATCGTCATGACCTCTGTCTCAAATTCCACCAGCGCCTCCTCACTGATATCGGAGAGAGGCGCGTCCGTACCCATCCAGGTAGCGCCGGCGGTGGAATCAATGGCAAAGATGCACTGCCCCGCATTCAGGAAATTGGCGGGGTAGCTGGATATCTTAAAGGTGGAGAAAGCCCCCTTTTTCACATGCTCCGCAATGGTGTAAAGCAATTCCTCCGTCGTGTCGTTAAAGATCAGGATCTCACCGTCCGCTGTGGAATAACCGGCATCCCTCTGTTTCAGCATCTGGATCATCATATTGTCCGTGGACTTATAGATGAAAGGGATCAGGACCTTCTGACCGTTGATCAGATAATTGCCTTCGCTGTCCTGCGCCGTGGCCGCATCCGCGACCTCCCAGACAAAGTCCCAGGTCAGGGTCTCCGGCAGGGTGTACCCCAAAGCTTCCACATAAGTTTTATTGACATAGCAGGCTTCCGTGGAGCGCATATAGGGGAGGGCGTAGTAATGGCCGCTGAAAGAGCACTCCTCCAGGAACTGTGGAAGGATCTGGTCTTTGGAGGGCGCATCAAAACGCACTTCGCTGCCTCCCAGCCCGTATTTCCCGTCCTCAAGCAACGCGTCCAGGGGCGCCACGATATTGGTTCCCGTGAGGTAGGTGGCAATGTGGTCGGGGTAAGTGATGCAGACATTCGGGGTGGTATTGGTGGCAATGTTGGTGATCACGTCGTTGTAGATCTTGCCGTAATCCGTGTACAGGCGCAGGTTTACCGTGATATTGGGGTAAAGCTCCTGAAAATCGGCAATCGCCTGTCTGTAGATATCGGTCTGTGTCTTGTTGGTGTCATTTTTTGCCCAGAAAGTAATCTCATAATTGCGCGAGGTGTCAAAGCCTTCGGGGACAATGAATTCCGCCATGCCCCTGGAGCCATGGCAGCCGGTAAGCAGCAGGACGCCCAGCAGGAAAGCGCCCAGGGAGACTGCTGCGGAACGAAATCGTTTCCTGATAGATTGATAAATCATCCTTTCGTACCTCCTCTTGCCACACCCTCCATCACTTTCCTGCGGAAGATCAGAAACAGCAGGATCAAAGGAATGGAGATCACCACCACGGCGGCCATCATTGCCGGAATATTCTCGCGGCCGAAGCCGTTTTCCCGGATCTCCTGAATCCCGTTGGACACCAGATAATAATCGGGATCGTCAGTGATCAGTCTGGGCCATACATAGGAATTCCAGCATTCAATGACTTTCAGGATCACAATGGTGATCAGGGTGGGTCTGCAGATGGGGATCATCACCTTCCGCAGATAGCGCAGATCCGGCGTCCCGTCCACCTTGGCGGCATAGTACAGCTCGTCCGGGACCTGGGCGAAATTCTCCCGCAGGAGATAAATGTAAAAGACGGAGGTTACGGAGGGCAGGATCAGGCCGATAAAGGTATTCCGCCAGCCCAGATTGGTGATTGTGGTAAAGTTTGTGATGACTACCAGCTCATTTGGGATCATCATCAGGGACAAAAACAGGGTAAAGGCGAGGTTCTTCCCCCGAAACTCCAGCCTTGCGAAAGCGAAGGCGGCGAGGGTGATGACTGCCACCATGATCAGGGTTGTGATCACTGTGAAGATCAGCGTGTTGACCAGGTACTGCCCCAGCGGCACGGCGGTAAAGGCATCCACATAATTTTGCAGGGTGGGAGACAGGGTAAAGAAAGCGGGCACGTGCTCCGCGTTGTAGGAGCTGTAGCTTTTCAGGGAGGTCAGCAGCATCCAGTAAAAGGGAAACAGCACCAACAGCGCCCACAGGGCGAGAAGAGCGTATATTACTACATTTCCCGCTGTTTTCCGGATGCGGGCGGATCGTTGAATTTTATTGTAATCTGTTTTGGTGTCCATAGAAGTCCTCCCTTAAGTATAGTGTACATGTTTCCGGCTGACGAGCAGATTGATACAGGTGATGGTCAGGACAATGGCGAAGAGCAGGATGGCCGCTGCCGACGCATAGGAGGGATAGCCGCCGCTGTCGCCGTACAGCATGTCGTAGACATAACCAACGATGGTGTTCATCTCCGCCGCGTTCAGGTTGGTGCCGAACAATGCCACCGCGTCACTGTAAGCTTTGAATGCCCCGATGAATCCCGTGATGATCAGGTAGAACACCGTGGGGGAGATCATTGGAAGGGTAATCTTCCGGAAAATGCGCAGCCGTGAAGTACCGTCCACCCGGGCAGCGTTGTAATACACCTGATTGACGGAAGCAAGGGCGCTGGTCAGGATCAGGATCTTAAAAGGCATGACCACCCAGACTGTGTAAAAGCAGAGGACAAACATCTTTGCCCAATAGGGGCCGTCAATAAAGTCCACGGAAGTACCTCCGAACCAGTTGACCAGCAGATTGACCAGACCGTCCGAGTAGGCCGTCTTTTTGAACAGGATCATAAATACCAGGCCGACTGCCAGGGTGTTGGTGACATAGGGCAGGAAGTAAACGGTCTGGAACAGCTCCTTCAGGGGTCTGATGGAGCTCAGACCCAGGGAGATCAGCAGCGCAAGCCCTGTGGACAGGGGAACCGTGATGATCACCAGGATAAACGTATTTTTCACCGCCTGCAGAAAATAGGGATCATGCAGGACATAAGAATAATTGTACATGCCAACGTCGAAAAATGTCTGGGAGGCGGAATTATATCCCTCCTCGAAGGAATAGACAAATACGTCGATCAGCGGATAGATCATGAAAACCCCCAGCAATAGAAACGCAGGCAGCAGGTATAGCCATCCTTTCAGATTTTGTTTTTCCATAGTATGTGTCCTTTCTATTGTGCAGCATCTGCGTCAAAGGCGATCCGCTCCCCGGTGTCCCTGCGGAACAAAAACAGCTTGCGGGGTTTGACGGCAAAGCGGACAAACTCGGAGGAGGTGTCCACAATATTCTCCGCGTTGATAATGGAGCGGATGGCGGGAGTCTCGCAACATTCATGGGTGGAAACTACGCTGATATCCCTGCCCATGACCTCGATACGGCCCAGATTACAGCACAGGGGGCCGTCCTCCTGTAACAGGAAGCCTTCGGGACGGATGCCCACGGAGACCTCCTGGTCGGCAACGCCTTTCACGGTCAGGACGGCATCTTTGCCGATGTATAGCGTTTCCGCCCTGACAGCGCCCTGAAAGACATTGATGGGCGGGGTGCCAAGGAATTTTGCCACAAAGAGATTCACAGGATCGTCATAGACCTCCTGGGGTCTGCCGATCTGCTGAACCACGCCTTCCTTCATGACCACAATAAGATCGGAGATGCTCATGGCCTCGTCCTGGTCGTGGGTGACAAATACGGTGGTGATCTGTGTCTGCTTCTGGATCCTGCGGATCTCCTCTCGGGTCTGTAACCGCAGGCGGGCGTCCAGGTTGGAGAGAGGCTCGTCCAGCAGAAGAACCCGGGGCATTTTCACCAGTGCCCTGGCGATGGCCACACGCTGCTGCTGACCGCCGGACAGTTCGCCAGGTTTGCGGTCCATGAGTTCCTCGATTTGTACCAGCTTCGCAGCTTCCAGGGCGCGTGCCTCCATTTCGGATTTCGTCAGTTTGTCCGTTCCCCGCAGATTTTCCAGGGGAAAGGTGATGTTCTTTTTTACCGTCAGGTGGGGATAGAGGGCATAATTCTGAAACACCAGTCCCACGCCCCTGTGCTCGGGTGGAAGGTTGGTCACGTCATCCTCGCCGAACAGGATCCTGCCGCCGGTTGGCTTCTGCAGGCCGCAGATCAGGTTCAGGGTGGTGCTTTTCCCGCAGCCGGAGGGTCCCAGCAGCCCTACCAGTTTGCCGTCGGGGATCTCAAAATCAAAATTGTTTACTGCAGTTACCTCGCCGTGGCTCTTTTTACCCCGGCCGGGAAATTTCTTGGTCAGATGCTCTAATACTATTTTCATGTTTCCTCCTGTTGATTCCCGCAGGCAAAGAGCCGGGCGGATACGTGGCATCCATTTGGCGGATGCCGCTGTTTTGACTTTGCGGATTTTAGGAAGGTTTCTTACCTTATGCGCAGCGTATTATCTGTCTGCATTCCCTATATACCATAAGAGTGTTTCAGGTCGCTGGAAATGTGATCTAGATCAGGGTATATGAAACTCTCCGTAATGCCGAATACCCGCAGACTGTCAATAAAATACTTTTTCCGGTCGCGGGGGATGATGATCTTGTACAGAGTATTTTCATCACAGATATCCTCCAGGCGCCGCAGGGAATTGTGGATAGTAAAGCTGGCCTGCTGATAGTACATACGCAGATTGTTTTCCGTGGAATGACAGGCCAGGATCTTGTCCCGCAGGGCCGGATTGTGGTGGGAATGTTTAAAGGCGGGCAGCAGCATTTCCTGGCTGGTATCGGCGTCGATGGGGTAGATACAGCGGCCGAAGCCCTCCTGCTCGTTGAAAATATCCGGCGCCAGTACCCAGATTCCGGCATCCTTGTCGGAGGTGTCCATATAAGTCTCTGTGGCAAAGAAGGAGGCGATCAGAGGGGACTGGCTCCAGTCCAGCATCCTTGTAGGCAGGCCGTAGTGCTGCATCAGGGACACCCATGCGGCATAATTATGCTTTTCCGGCGGATTTGTCAGGATCTGCTTCGCACGGATATAGAAATCGTTTGTGATATAGCGCTCTGTATCCAGCCGCTTCTGGCTCCGCTGGATGGAAGGGATCAATGCCAGCCCGGCATCCTCCACTCCCCGATACCACATCCGCAGGCCGTGCTTCTGGTACAGGCTGTTTACAAACTGGAGTAATTCATCTATGGTACGGATTTCTTCAATGATCATGTGTGTGCTTCCTTTTAAAATCGGTGTCATTGTACAGAGCCTGCTCCTGAAACATGGTATTTCCCGGAATTATGGTTTTGGTCTGATGAATTTTATATATCATTGACCCTGGACAGGCATGGTTAAATTTGACAACTCTGATTATAGGGGATTTTGGAGTGGGACGCAAGAGGGAGGAATCATTATAAACTTGAAAAACAGAAATGTATGTGGGATAATAGCTGTAAATACATGAAGAGAGGTAAATTATGTACACGACTATTGAACTTTTTGCAGGGGCAGGCGGCCTGGCGCTGGGCGTTGAAAGGGCAGGCTTTCATACAATTGGTTTGATAGAATTTGACAGGGATGCATGTGATACATTGGAGAAAAACAGGCCGGACTGGAGAGTCATCTGTGATGATATTGCAAATATTTCCGGTCTTGACCTGGAAGAGTATTTTGATATCAGGAAGGGTGAACTGGATCTTCTTTCCGGCGGCGCACCCTGCCAGGCATTTTCTTATGCAGGAAAGAGGCTTGGACTTGACGATACCAGAGGGACTCTGTTTTATCATTATGCAATATTCCTGGAAAAACTACAGCCCAAGATGTTTCTGTTTGAGAATGTAAGGGGGCTGTTGACACATGATGGCGGTAAGACATACCAGACCATGCTTGGTATTTTTGAAGCAGCAGGCTATGATATACAGAAGCGGGTTCTTAATGCTTGGGATTACGGTGTTGCCCAAAAGAGAGAAAGGCTGATTACCATTGGCATCCGCAAAGACTTGGGGGACAAGATATCCTATGAATTTCCAAAGGCCCATGAGTATAAGCCGGTACTAAGGGATATTTTGTCAGATGTGCCGGAAAGTGTAGGTGTTCCATATGGCGAGAATAAGAAAAAGCTTTTTGAGTTAGTTCCCCCCGGAGGATATTGGAGAGATATCGATCCAGAGCTTGCCAAAGCGTATATGAAGAGCTGCTGGGAAATGGAGGGAGGCAGAACCGGCATTCTCAGGAGGTTGAGCCTGGATGAACCTTCACTGACGGTTCTCACTTCGCCTTCGCAGAAGCAGACAGAGAGATGTCATCCGTTGGAAGCAAGACCGTTTAATGTGCGCGAAAATGCAAGGTGCCAGAGTTTTCCCGATGAATGGGAATTCTGTGGCAGCGTCATGTCGCAGTATAAGCAGGTTGGAAATGCTGTGCCTGTAAACCTTGGATATGAGGTTGCAAGATGCATTCATGAGGCGTTGGATAAGGAGACAAAGTAATGGCTTGGAAACTGTCATTTATTTCAGAAAAAGATTTTACTGATCATGTAAAGGCCACCATTGATAAGTACGGCGAAAAACTGGAATCCTTCGATATTGTTAGGTTTAACAAGAATATTATTGATCCGATTAAAATGATTTTTGATAAGACCGTATACCAGTCAAGCTGGGAAGAAATTGTAGGTAATGAGATTTTCAGGCAGAGGGACAAATCGAATAATAATGACATCGGATACTTTCATCAGAGGATTTTTCATTATATTGCAGATTGCCATGTTCCGGATAATGGAAAGGAAGGTGGCTGGGATGTTATATTTCAAAAGGAATCAGGGATTCCCCTGCCTGATGGTGATATTGTCCACACTATTTACATAGAGATGAAGAATAAGCATAATACAATGAATTCTTCTGCGGCGGGGAAAACATATATCAAGATGCAGAGCCAGCTCCTGGACGATGATGACTGTGCCTGCTTCCTTGTAGAGGCTATAGCAAAGAAATCCCAGAATATAAAATGGTCGACGACGGTTGATGGAAAGAGTGTATCGCATAGGAGAATCAGGAGAGTGAGCCTTGATCAGTTTTACGCCCTGGTAACTGGCCAGGAGGATGCATTTTACCAAATGTGTATGACACTGCCCAAGGTCGTTGAGAAAGTAGTAACCGAGGGCGGTGATGATGTGAAAGTCCCCAGGGACAGTGTATTTGCAGAACTTAAGAGCGTTGCCAGCCAGACTGGGGAACCGGATGAAGGTTTGGCGATGGCGATGGCAATCTATCTGCTTGGATTCAGCACATATTCAGGATTTGGAAAATCTGTGGAAGCAGTGATTGGCGGAGAAGATGATAGTGGGCTGAAAAGGATTTATGAGTATGCCAAAAGGATAAATGATATTAGGAAGTAAAACGGACAGTTCCGAAGAAGCCGGTGACCTGAATGACATGTAAAATCAGAGAACTGATGGTTGGGGTGATTTTATGGCGGGTTCCATGACAAAAGAACAGCGGCGCAGGAATATGCAGCGTATCCGCGGGAAAGACACAAAGATCGAGGTGATATTGAGAAAGGCTTTATGGAACAAAGGATACCGATATCGCAAGAATTATAAAAAGCTTCCCGGCAGCCCGGATATTGTGCTTACAAAGTATAAGATAGCAATTTTCTGTGATGGAGAGTTTTTTCACGGTAAGGACTGGGAAGTGCTAAAGCCAAGGCTGGAAAAAGGCAGTAACGGCCAGTTTTGGATCAGCAAGATATCCCGTAACAGGGAGAGGGATGACAAAATAAACAAGAGATTATTGTTTGAAGGGTGGACGGTGATCCGGTTCTGGGGTGATGAGATACAGAAGCATACGGATGAATGTGTAAAGGTCATTGAAGAGACGATTTTTGATATGGCGATATACGAGAGCAGTGACAGGTGAAAAATTAAGGATGTTGGATTGAGAAACTACCTTCTTTACTTTATTCTGCTAATGTGATAAAATCCAGGGAGTGAGTATCCTGTGTAGGGAACGTCGCAGGATATCGTTAAATAGACTGGCATACGTTCTCAGATGGAGGAGATTATGAAAAAGAAACTGGCATTGGCGCTTGTGCTGGCTATGGGGCTGACCGTGGCCGGCTGTGGGAAAAGCGAGACATCCGGGGATGCGAAGAGCATGGTCTATGCGGTGGAGGCAGGCTCCGCGGGAGAGGCTCTGGCTAAGGAAAAGGGTTATTCCGTTAATTCCGTGGCGTCCCAGGCAGACGCCCTGATGGAGGTGGCATCCGGCACTTCCGATGCGGCGATCATCGACCTGCTGATGGCCGGAGCCATGATCGGCGAGGGCACCAGCTATCCCAATCTGGTCAGCGGGGAGGAACTGACCTCGGAGGAGTACGGCATAGGCTGCCGCAAGGGCTCCGATCTTGCGGAATACATTAATGCGGTACTGGCTGACAGCTATGCGGATGGCTCCATGCAGAAGGTCGCTGAGACTTATGGCGTGCAGGCGGCTCTGGTGGAGCAGGCAGGCGGTTCCTATGATGCAGCGGCGGACGGTGATGTGGCGTATATTCAGGGGAAAGGCACTCTGATCGTGGGGATCACGGAATTTGAGCCTATGGATTACAGGGATGCATCCGGGCAGTGGATCGGTTTTGACGCGGATATGGCCCGTGTGGTGGCGGACAGGCTTGGCGTGGAGGCTCAGTTTGTGGTCATTGACTGGGACAATAAGATCATGGAACTGGAGTCCAAGAATATTGATGTGGTGTGGAATGGCATGACCCTGACTCCTGAGGTGACGGAGGCCATGGAATGCACCAATGCATATTGTAAGAATGCGCAGGTAGTGGTGACTCCTGCGAAATGATGTACCGGCGGGCAGAGGGCAGAGGTTCTCTGCCTTTGTGCGACGGATTCCTTAATACAGAAAACAGGAGAATGATATGTTCTGGACTGTAACACTTGAATTGCTGAACGGCCTTGCGACAACCTTTCAGATTTTCTTATTTACGCTGATCCTGGCATTGCCGCTGGGACTGCTTCTGGCGCTGGGATCCATAAGCAAGTGGAGACTGTTGCGATTTCTGCTGCAGTTTTTGATATGGGTGATCCGCGGAACACCTCTGATGCTGCAGCTGATCATTATTTTCTATGGACCGGGTCTGTGGCTGGGGCACAATATCTGGAGCGGCAATGAGACGGGACGCATTACCGCTACGGTGGCAGCCTTTTCGATCAATTATGCCTGCTACTTTTCCGTGATTTTCAGGGGAGGCATTGAGGGCGTTCCTGTAGGGCAGAGAGAGGCAGGTCAGGTGCTGGGCATGACCAGGAGCCAGATCTTTTTTAAAGTCACCCTGCTTCAGATGGTGAAGCGGGTAGTGCCGCCTTTGTCCAATGAGGTCATTACCCTGGTAAAGGACACGTCACTTGCCAGGATCATTGCAGCTTACGAGCTGACTTTTGCGGGTTACTCCTTTATGAAATCCGCAGGGATTACCTGGCCGCTGTTCTATACAGGCGTGTTTTACCTGATTTTTGTAGGTATCCTGACGCTTTTGTTCAATTTCATTGAAAAGAAGCTGTCGTATTTCAGGTAAGGGATTGGTTTGAATCAACTTTGCATATGATTTATTCTTTAACGGTTTCTAAGGAAGGGAGGTTCGCATGGCAATCCTGGAAGTGAATCATATTGAAAAAAATTTCGGAAACACCAAGGTTTTAGAAGACGTGGGATTTTCCCTGGAAGAGGGAAAGGCGCTGGCCATCATCGGATCTTCCGGATCCGGCAAGACTACGCTGCTGCGATGCCTGAATTTCCTGGAGAGACCGGACAGTGGATCCATCTCCGTAAAGGGGGAATTGTTGTTTGACGGATCTGCCCCCTGGGCGGGAAAAGAAAGGGATCTTCGGAAAAAGCGGCTGCATTTTGGCATGGTCTTTCAATCCTTTCATTTGTTTCCCCAGTATACCGCACTGGAAAATGTGATGCTGGCAGAGCAGATGCTGGCAAGGGAGCGGGAAGATTTTAAGCAGAATAAGAAGGAGATCCTGGAGGAGATCAGGCAGCACGGAGTGGAATTGTTGACCCGGATGGGATTGCAGGAGCGCATGGAGCACTATCCGCACCAGCTTTCCGGAGGGCAGCAGCAGAGAGTGGCAATTGCCAGGGCACTGGCCTTAAAGCCCGATATTCTGTGTTTTGACGAACCGACCTCAGCGCTGGATCCGGAGCTTACCGGGGAGGTGCTGAAGGTGATCCGCAGCCTTGCGGAACAGAAGACCACCATGATCATCGTTACCCATGAGATGGCATTTGCCAGGGATGTGGCGGATCAGGTCATCTTTATGGACGACGGTGTGATCGTGGAGTCGGGGGATCCACATCAGGTCATCGACCATCCCCGGGAGGAACGCACAAAGCGGTTTTTGTCACGTGTAAATCTGTCTTAGGGCGTGTTTCTGCCGTGTTTTGGACCACGGCAGGATAGTGCAGGCATAAAAAGGGTTTCCATGGGGCAGACTACTTCTAAAATCCGGTTTCGGCGCAGAGACGGAATCAGAACAGGAGGTAGCATATGGAAGACGATACAATCAAGCTGTTGAGGGAGTGTAACGCGGGAATTAAAATGGGCGTATCCACTCTGGATGACGTGATGGAGCATGTGCAGAGCAAGAACCTGCGCGATCTGCTGGCCAAGAGCAAAGAGACCCATACAAAACTGGGCAATGCCACCCATGAGTACCTGACGGAGTATCATGATGACGGAAAAGAGCCGGCCATGATGGCAAAGGTGATGGCCAAGTTTAAGTCCAATATAACGATCAATGAGGAAAATGCAGATCATAAGGCGGCGGATCTTGTGACGGACGGTTGCAATATGGGTGTCAAAAGCCTGTATAAATATTTGAATCAATATCCCGCTGCGGAGGAAAAGATCAAAAAGCTGGCGAAGGATGTTGCCCAGGCGGAAGAAACCCTGGTGAAGGATTTGAGGGAATATTTATAGAAACAGTACCGCCAGTCCATGTTAATTGAATTTTGAACTGTCCCAGTGAAAGAGGCTGTCTTTTGGACAGCCTCTTTACATGGCATGGCATTTGAGCATATAATAGAATAGAATGAGGTAAGAGCGGAGGTCATTATGCAGATTCATAGGCAGAAAGCGTTACAGGCATTTGCGGATTATGTGAAGGATTACAATGAGGAAGATCCGAAGGTGAAATTGAAAATTGACCATACCTACCGCGTTGCGGGATTCTGTCAGAAGATAGCCGGATCCCTGGAACTGCCGCAGGAGGAGGTCGATCTGGCGTGGCTCTGCGGCCTGCTCCATGATGTGGGCAGGTTTGAGCAGCTGCGCAATTACGGGACTTTTATTGATGCGCAATCCATTGATCATGCGATGTACGGCGCGGAGATCCTTTTTGACCAGGGAAGGATCAGAGATTATTTGGAGGATGACAGGGAAGACGATATTTTGCGGAAGGTGGTAGCATGCCACAGTGCATACAGGATTCCGGAAGAATACGATGAGAGAACGGTTTTGCTTGCAACCATACTTCGCGATGCGGACAAAGTGGATATCCTGCGGGTTAACGTGGAGACGCCTTTGGAGGAAATCTATAATGTGTCATCAGAGGTTCTGCGCAGGGAATCTGTGACACCGCAGGTTTTACAGGCGTTCCAAGAGGGACACACGGTTTTAAGGGCATTAAAACGGACAGCAGTGGACAACGTTGTGGGACATATCTCCCTGGTATACGAACTGGTATTTCCCATCAGTTTACATATGGCGCAGGAGCAGGGGTATCTGAACCAATTAATGGACTTTCAGTCTGAAAACCCTGATACAATAAGGGATTTTGAGATCATCCGAAAACGGATGGAGGAGTATCTTGCTGTCACTATTGACTTTTAGAAATAGTCTAAGGTAAACTAAAGAAGAGGATGAAGCAGGACAAGCAGGCATGAAAATTAAGAAAGCAAAAATACAACAAGAAAGCAAATAAGCAGTAAGACAAGCAGGAATGCAATAAGAAAACAGAAATGAAATAAAAAAGAACCAATAAATATAGAAAATCAAGGAAGAAATAGGGAAATAAAAGTAGGAGAATACGAATGGGAAATCTGTGGCTTGTGATATTGATTGCCGGAATTGTAATAATAGGCATCTTTTTGGCATTGCGTTTCAGCGGACTGCTTGACAGAATAAAATTCTCTTTGGCGAACATAAAACTGGCGGAGGATGCCTATGCCCCTCTGCTGATGCTGGAGGATATTGGTCAGAAGTGTCTCAGCCAGATAGGCAACAGCGCGATAGAACTGATCTTTGATGTGGATAAGAACCTGCCGGCCAGACTGTATGGCGATGAGGGCAGGCTCCGCCAGGTTATTTTGAGCCTTTTGGAAAATTCCATCCGGTTCACGGAAAAGGGATATGTCAGGCTGCTGATCAAGGTCTATCCTGTGACAGAGAACGATCTGATCGAATTACATATATCCGTCAAAGACACGGGGACAGGGATCGGCAAGAAGGAAATAGAACATCTTTTCTCTTTCCGAAGGAAACCTAGGACGAGGGAGAGGCAGGAAGCGCTTGGCAACGGGTTGTTTGTTTCGCAGCACCTGGTGGGAAAAATGGGCGGCGAGATTCACGTGAAGAGCGAAAAGGACAGGGGTAGTGAGTTTTGGTTTTCCATTCAGCAGCGCATAGCGGATCCCGCGCCGGCGGCGTACATAAAGAGACCTGAAAACGGCAGGGTTCCGAAAGTCAGCGCGAAATTCAGCAATTCCTATCGTGAGGAAGCACTGATGTGCCTGCTTAACATGTATAAGATTTCCTATATCCCCTATGATATTCTGAAGGATGTGGGAATGATGGTGGATTATCTCTTTACCGATCATGGGGCTTTTTATGAGTCGGAGGAGGAGATGCTGGAACTGGTCAGACGCAGGGAGAACATCTGTGTCCTTGAGAATCCTCAGCGGGATCACAAGAAATTAGAAGGAGTGACTATAGTATACCGCCCCTTCTTTTCGCTGAATTTCTGCCAGTTTTTGAGTCAGGGCTAGGGTGGTCTATGAAGAATTATAAGATGTTGATTGAATATGATGGCAGCCGCTATTATGGCTGGCAGAGGCAGCCTGACCACGACACAATACAGGGAAAGCTGGAGAACGTATTATCCCTGATGTGCCAGGAGCAGGTAGAGGTGATTGGAGCCGGACGGACCGACGCGGGTGTCCATGCCAGGGGAATGGCGGCCAGTGTCAAAATGAATACAGAGTTTTCCGAAGCTGAAATATGCGCATACCTGAACCGATATCTTCCGGATGACATCGCCGTAAAAGAGATCAGGGAGGCTTCCCCCAGATTCCATGCACGTTATAATGCGGTGGGAAAAACTTATTGCTACACTTGCTATGACGGGGAGGTTAAGTCCGTTTTTGACAGAAAGTATGTTACCCGCCTGGAGGAAAGACCGGATATTGCAAAAATGCAGCAGGCGGCAGAGATTTTGAAGGGGGAACATGATTTCAGGAATTTCTGTGTCAACCCCAGAATGAAAAAATCCACGGTACGTTATGTGGATCGGATCGAGATTGCCCGCAGGGGCAGTTATATTACTTTTACACTTCATGGAAACGGCTTCCTGCAGAATATGGTGCGTATTATGGTGGGCACCCTGCTTGAGGTCGGCTGCGGCAGGATGACCTGTGACCAGATTAAGGCTGTATTGGAGGCAAAGGACAGGCAGAAAGCGGGTTCCACCGCTCCGGCGCAGGGGTTGTGCCTGATGGGTGTGGATTACTAAAGATACTTTGCAACCGCCGGTTGACAAATTTCCAAGCGCACTTGGTAGTTGTCAACCGGTATTTTTGCTATGATCTCCGTGTAACAATATGATTCACATGTGAAGCTTTGAAAGAAAAACAATCTTGACAATGGAATGGAGGAAACATTATGATTTTAGCAGAAAAGGTTGCACTATTGAGGAAGAAAAAAGGATGGTCACAGGAAGAACTGGCGGAGAAGCTGGGAATATCCAGACAGTCTGTGTCCAAATGGGAGTCGGGCGCATCCATACCGGATATTGATAAGATCATTATGCTCAGCAGGCTTTTTCAGGTCAGCACAGACTATCTGTTAAAGGATGAACTGGAAGCAGAGGGGGATGGAGTGCAGGAAGCAGTGGACCAGGAGGAGCAGGTGAAGCGGAGCGTTTCTTTGGAGGATGCCAATGCCTTCATGGAACTGACGCGGAAGTATGCGCTTCCGGAAGCCCTGGCGGCAGCATTGTTTGTGCTCTGCCCTGTGCCCCTGATCCTGCTGGCAGGCCTGGCAGAAACGGGTCGGCTGGCCATAACGGAAGAAACAGCAGGCGGTGTGGGCGCTGGGATCCTGCTGGTTATGGTGGCGATAGGCGTCACTGTGTTTATTTTATGCGGAAGGTATACAGAACCCTATGACTTCCTGGACAAGGAAGTGTTTACCCTGCAATATGGCGTGGAGGGAATTACCAGGAAAAATAAGGAGTTGTTTGCCGGACGGTTCCACACTGCCATTGCTGTCGGAGTGGTGCTTTGTGTCCTGGGGGCGGTGCCTTTGCTGCTCTTTGCTGCCATGGAAGCAGGAGATCTGCTGCTGATCGTCGGTGTGGCGGTACTGCTTTTGATGGTTGCCATAGCTGTGATCCTGTTTGTGTGGGCGGGGTCGATCCAGGACAGCTTTCATAAGCTGCTGCAGTCGGGGGACTTTTCCCCTGCCCGGAAAGCCGCGTCAAAAAAGCTTGGCGCCTTCTCCGGAGCATATTGGTGCATCGTGGCGGCCATCTTTCTGGTGGTATTTGTGGACTTTAAATACAGCCAGAACTTCTTCTTTGATCTTTTTGGAAATAACAAGAACCCTAATATTGTGTTTGGAATGATCTGGGGTGTGGCAGGGCTGCTCTTTGCTGCCATACGGATTGTTTTGGGCAGTGTTGTCATGGGGAAGAGCGGTAACAGGACGGATTGACGTTCCGCCCGCCGGCTGCGGGGTGGAAGTGGAATATAAGGGATACAATATAAGGAATACAGGAAATACAAGAAATGAAGGGAATAACATGGTCATCGGTATTTGTATTACAATAGTGTTGGGGATATTTCTGGGCGACCTGTGGATCAAGGACAGGATCGAGAAGGCTGGCGGGGAGCATTTCCCCGCGGACCTTGCCGGAGGGCGGCTGATACTGAAAAGGTATCACAATACCGGCGCCATGTTGGACATGGGCGCATCCAGAAGAAAAGTGGTAATGGCAGTATCGGTTGTCCTGACGATCCTGATCAGCATTGTCTTTGTGATCAGTCTGGGACAGCGCGGGAACAACACTTTGCGGGTGGGGCTGGCGCTTCTGCTGGGAGGTTCCTTCAGCAACACATACGACCGCCTGAAGCGCAAATACGTGGTGGACTATCTGAGCTTCAATGTAAGGTGGAAATGGTTTCGGAGGATCGTATTTAACCTTTCGGATTTCTGCATTATCATAGGCTCGTTCCTGGCAGCGCTTACACTGTCAAATTGAAAAATTCCTTCCTGCCGTGATGGTGGTTCCAACCTTGCCCCGGATGGCGTCCTTCACCCTGTCTATGGACGTGATGATCACTTTTCCGGAGGAAACCTTTTCCAGGTATGCGATGGCGGCCTCGATCTTGGGCAGCATGGTGCCTTTCCCGAATTCCTCCGCGGCGATCATTTCTTTGGCTTCTGTCGCAGTCATACTGCTGATGGGGGTCTGTCCTTCCCTGCCGAAATCTTTGTATACATAATCCACGCCTGTGAGAATGATCAGTTCATCGCAGACCAGGTCGGAAGCCAGCTTACCGGCAATGGCATCCTTTTCAATGACTGCGGAGGCACCCTTCAGGGCGTGATGCTGCTCGATCACGGGAATCCCGCCGCCGCCGCAGGCAATCACCACCTGGCCGGCGTCAGCCAGGGTGCGGATTGATTCGATCTCCACAATGTCAATAGGCTTAGGCGCGGCCACCACACGGCGGAATCCCTGGCCGGGATCTTCTTTTACATAGTTGCCTTTCTTGACTTCTGTTTCCGCGTCCTCCCTGGACATATAGCGTCCGATCACCTTGGTAGGCTCATAAAATGCCTCGTCGTAAGGATCCACCGTCACCTGGGTCAGGATCGTGCTGACCGGTTTGGAAATCCCGCGGCTGAGCAGCTCCGCACGCAGGGAATTTTGGATATCATAGCCCACATACCCCTGGCTCATGGCGGAACAGACACACATGGGGGCGGGAGTGTAGTCAATGTAGACACGGCGCAGCTCTGTCATGGCCTTGTGGATCATGCTGACCTGGGGGCCGTTGCTGTGCGTGATGGTCAGCTGGCAGTCAGCCTCCACCAGATCCGCCAGCGCCCTGGCGGTTTTCTTTACGGCATCCCGCTGTGCCTCGGTGGTATAGCCCAGCGCGTCATGTCCCAGAGAAACAACAACCTTTTTCTTACTCATGTGAATGTACATACCTTTCCTGAAATTTCTGTAGCATTAATGGGATAAGTATACCATATTTATGAATAAAAGCAAAGACCTATTGATTTTCTGTGAAAGGAAAGGTATTCTATTGGTGAAGTACCAGGTAGCCAACAGGGAACCAACAAGGAAGCAACAAGGAACTAACAGGGAACCAACAAGGAAGCAACAGGGAACCAACAAGGAAGCAACAGGGAAGCAACAGGGAAGCAACAGGGAACCAACAAGGAAGCAACAGGGAACCAACAAGGAACCGACGGGCAACCAACGGGGAACCAACAAGGAACCGACGGGCAACTAACGGGCAACCAACGGGGAACTAACAGAGAACAAATAAAGAAAAAATAAAGGACAAGAGGTATACGCAAATGGAGAAAAACAGATTGTTTCCACAGATAAACGGGCTGGTTCACGGAGGGGATTACAACCCGGATCAGTGGCTGGACAGACCCGACATCCTGGCGGAGGATATCCGCCTGATGAAAAAGGCAGGAATCAACAGCGCCACGCTGGGCGTCTTTTCCTGGTCCGCCTATGAGCCGGTGGAAGGTGAATTTCACTTCGAGTGGATGGAGGAGATCATAGAGAACCTGTATCAGAACGGCATTTATACGGTGCTCTCCACGCCCTCCGGCGCAAGGCCGGCATGGCTGGATGCGGCTTATCCGGAGGCCATGCGTGTGAATGAACTGGGGCTTCGCAACCATCACGGCATCCGGCATAATCACTGTATGTCTTCCCCGAAATTCCGGGAGAAGGTGGGCATCATTGACAGAAAACTGGCGGAAAAATTCGGCGCCCATCCCGGCGTGATTATGTATCATATTTCCAATGAACTGGGCGGGGAGTGCTACTGCCCTCTCTGCGCAAAGCGGTTTCAGGAATACCTGGCGGACAAATACAATCATGATATTGAGAAACTGAACCATGCATGGTGGACTTCCTTCTGGAGCCATCATTACAACAGCTTTGAGCAGATAGAGCCTCCGTTCCAGAATGGCGAGACCAGCGTCATGGGACTGAACCTGGACTGGAAACGGTTTACCACATGGAATATGAACGACTTCATGAAGCATGAGATCGGCACGCTCCGCAGCGTGACGCCGGATATCCCTGTGACCACCAATTTCATGCGGTTGTTCGAGGGGCTGGACTATCGGAAGATGGCGCCGGAGCTGGATGCCATTTCCTGGGACAATTATCCTTTTTACCACAATGATTATGAGACCTTTGCCGACACCATGGCGGATACAGCTTTCCAGCATGCAGTGATGCGCGGACTGAAGCGGGGGACGCCTTTCATGATGATGGAGAGTGCGCCCGGCATGGCGAACTGGCATCCGTACAATAAGCCCAAACGTCCCGGAGTCCATGCATTGTCCTGTCTGCAGGCTGTGGCTTGCGGTTCGGATACCGTGCAGTATTTCCAGTGGCGGAAGGGAAGGGGTTCCTATGAGCAGCATCACGGCGCGGTGGTGGATCACCTGGGAACGGACGACACCAGAATATTCCAGGAGGTAGCCCAGGTGGGCGAGTCCATGAAAAAGCTGGCGGCGGTGGCGGGGACGCTGGTAAACGCGAAGGCGGCGCTGCTTTTCGACTGGGATAACCGCTATGCGATCAAGGATGTGAAGGCGCTGGCCGATGAGACGAAGAAATATGAGGATACCTGTATCGGCATCTGGAAACAGTTCCTGAAACTGGGCGTGGAGATGGATATTGTGGGTTCCGACGAGGATCTGAGCCAGTATGACCTGGTGGCGGCTCCCATGCTCTATCTCCTGCAGCCCGGGACGGCGGAGAACCTGAAACGTTTTGTGGAGCGGGGCGGACAGCTGATTGCCACTTATTTCACAGGATATGTGGACAGCGACCAGCTGTGTTATCTGGGCGGCTTCCCCGGGGACGGTCTTTCGGAACTGTTCGGCATTGTCAGTGAGGAGATCGACACCTATTACCCCTCCGACCGGAACCATGTCCGGTTTGAATACGGCGGAACCTGGGAGGTATTTGATTATGCGGAGATCCTCCGGGTGAAGGACGCCCGGGTGCTGGCCAGGTACACGGAGGACTTTTATGCGGATACGGCGGCCCTGACCTGCAAAGAATATGGCAGGGGCAAGGCGTACTATATGGCGGCCAGGGTGAAGCCGGAGGAAATGATCCCCCTGTTTGAGCGGATGCTGGCTGATGCCGGGATCCCGGTGAGGAAGCTTCCTGCGGGCGTGGAGTGCCATGTCAGGACAGGAGAGGAAGGCAGCTACGTGTTCTATCTGAACGGAAATGCAGGGCCGGTGGAGGTGGAGGACGCGGAAGGCGTGGATCTGCTGACCGGCGCGGAGATCCACGGGACACTGACATTGCCGGGATATGGTGTGGCGGTGCTGTCGAAATCCCTGTAATGATGTTGTGAGGGATGATTGTCTGTAAACGGGTCAGCAGGAGGCGTGTGGAATAGCCGGATCCTGTTACCCACAGGATCCGGTCAGGCCAGAAAGCACCTGATCCAGCACATCAAAATATTCTTCAAAAGTCTTTTTGCAGCAGCCGGGGTTGTCGATGACGATTCCGGCGCTTCGCAGTCCCGTCAGGGAGAAGCCCATGGCCATACGGTGGTCGTCATAGGTTTCGACCAGGGATGCTTTCGGCTGGCCTGGGTAAATCGTAATGCTGCTTTCCGTCTCTTCGCACCGGATTCCCATTTTACGAAGCTCCGTGACAATGGCGGTGATCCGGTCGCTCTCCTGAAAGCGGATGTGTCCGATCCCCGTGATGGTAGTGGGGCTGTCGGCGTAAGGCGCAATGGCGGCCAGGGTGATGGCCTGGTCGGAGCAGGCCGACAGATCCGCCGTGACACCGTGGAAAACGCCGTCTGCGGGAGGCTCCACCAGGATCCCCTCCCCGGTATCGGAGACGGAGCAGCCCATTTCCCCTAACAAACGGATAAAAGCCACATCCCCCTGCAGGGAGTCGAAATGTACCTGCTGCACCTGCACGGAAATCCCCAGAAGGGGACTCATGGCATAAAAATAGCATGATGCGGAGACGTCAGGTTCGACCTGGTAATCCAGCGCCCGGTAGGACTGTCCCGACGCCGTGCGGTAGCCCATGGGAAGCGTGCTGTTGATACAGCCGTTGCAGCTGTGATTCTCATTGTTGCCTCCGCAGTAATATAAGGGCGCGGCGGTTACCCCGAACTGCTCCATCATTTTAACCGTCATATCGACATATGCCCGTCCGTGGGTTCCTTCTATATAAGTAGTAAAATCCTGCTCCGACAGGCAGGAGGCAATCAGGAGCGCGCTCAGGAACTGGCTGCTGGAGTCTATATTGACGGAGATCCGGTCCTTTTGGAAGCCATGGCTGATCAGGGTAAAGGGAAAGTGGCCGGGCTCCCCGCAAACCACCTCGCAGCCCAGTTCCTTCAGGGAATCCAGCAGGGGTGCCATGGGCCGTTTCCGCATCTGTTCCGAGGCATCCATATGGTAGACACCATGGGAAATGCCCAGATAAGCGGTCAGGAACCTTGCCGCAGTTCCGGCGCTTCCCACGAACTGTTCCGCCTCTGCCCTGGGCACGGCGCCGCCATGTCCCTCCACGGCGATCACTTTCGCCGCTTCGTCCACAGAGGTCTCAAAGCCCAGGTCCTGAATGCATTTCAGGAAGTGCCTGGAATCGTCGGAAAACAGGACGTCCCGCAGCGTGGACCTGCCGTCGGCAAGGGTGGCAAGCAGCAGGGCTCTGTTGGTAATGCTCTTGGAGCCGGGAACGGATACCTTGATGGGCGCCTGTAAGCCTGCGGCTGCCTTACGGGCTTGCAGGGTCTGGTAAATGGCTGGTACGGAATAAGTTTTCTTCATAGTTGGATTCCTTTTTTATTTTCAGGGCAGGGTTATGGGAAATTCATAGTTGAAAAATCAGCCCCAATAACTTACAATACACTTAACAGAACAGCTATTTCTTATTTTTCAAATTTAGAATTGCAATGATTAGTAAAGCCATAGTGAGCATGATTTGCATTTCTTCATATGTACTCATAATAATCACCCCTTCCACAGAACTCGGATCAGGTGAGAGCACGTCCCCCGGCTGCCCTATTAAGCATATTATGTTATCAAGGTTCATGTCGTTTCATTGTAATCACACATATTAGTATAAAATAAAAATTCCCCCTTGACAATAGTGAACATAAGTAGTAATATACAATTCATAATATTCCTATTAAATAACTAGGAATTGGACCATGCAGGGAGTCGTGGAAATGGAGACATGAAAGTGAAATCACGGAAACGAAATCACGGAAACGAAATCGCGGAAACGAAATCATGGAAACAAAAACGTGGAGACGAAAACACGGAGACGAAGACATGGCAATGAAAATATGGAATTGGATTGGAGGAGAACAGTATGGGAAAAATTTATGCAAGCGCAACGGAACTGATCGGACACACTCCTTTGCTTCAGGTCAGTAATTACGCCGGGGATCAGGGGATCACGGAAGCTGTCCTGCTGGCGAAGCTGGAATATCTGAATCCTGCCGGCAGCGTGAAGGACCGTGTGGCCCTGGCCATGATCGAGGACGCGGAGAAGAAAGGAACCTTAAAGCCCGGCGCCACCATTATCGAGCCCACCTCCGGCAACACCGGGATCGGCCTGGCCAGCGTGGCGGCGGCGAAGGGATATAAGACCGTGCTGACCCTGCCCGAGACCATGAGCGTGGAGCGCAGGAATCTGTTAAAGGCATACGGGGCGGAACTTGTCCTCACCGAGGGGGCGAAGGGTATGAAGGGCGCTATCGCCAAAGCGGAGGAACTGCAGAAGACCATTCCCGGGGCAGTGATCCTGGGGCAGTTCGACAATCCCGCCAATCCGGCTGCCCATGCGGCTGCCACAGGCCCTGAGATCTGGGAAGATACGGAGGGAAAGGTGGATATCTTTGTGGCAGGCGTGGGCACCGGCGGTACAGTCACCGGTATCGGCACATTCCTGAAATCAAAGAATCCCGCCATCAAGGTGGTTGCCGTGGAGCCCGCGGATTCCCCCGTGCTTTCCGGCGGACAGCCCGGCCCCCACAAGCTGCAGGGCATTGGGGCGGGGTTTGTTCCTTCTATATTAAATACACAGATTTATGACGAGGTCTTCACCGTGACCACGGAGGAAGCCTTTGCCACAGGACGTCTGATTGCCCGTAAGGAAGGAATCCTGGTGGGCATCACCTCCGGCGCGGCGCTATTCGCGGCGGCACAGATTGCAAGGCGCCCTGAGAACAGGGGAAAGACCATTGTAGCCCTGCTTCCCGACTCCGGTGACAGATATCTTTCCACGCCGATGTTTACAGAAGCCTGAACTTGTGGTAAACTGCCTAAGGAACAATTCCTCTGTGAAATGTCGGCGGTAAGGAACTGTTCCCAAATAACCTGTCATATTCCTTGCCTTTTTCTCCGCCCGCACCGCTTAAAAATCAGTTACATAGTCCGCTATGCGCCTGATTTTTAAGTGGCACCGGCGAAGAAAAATCCTGCGGACTATTGACATGTTATTTCGGGACAGTTCCTAAACACTGAACTCCCGAATGGCAAGGCCAAAGTGTGAGAACGATGGTTTTAGGAAAACGATGATCAAGGCGTTTTGTAATGGCAGTTCTGACCGGCCGGACAGATGCGGAGTGAAACCGGAGGGATACTGTCACTGGTACATTTGCCTGATTCTTTGGAAAGCAATGCGCCAGGGAAAGGCGTAGAAAATGGAACCTATCATTCAGATTCAAAAGGTCACCAAGACATTTCTGGGAAAGGACAATCAGGTAGAGGCGCTCAAGGGCATCACCCTTGATATTGAAAAGGGCGATATCTACGGCATCATCGGTATGAGCGGTGCGGGAAAGTCTACCCTGGTGCGTTGCCTGAACTTCCTGGAAAAGCCCACCACGGGCACGGTATTGATTGAAAATAAGGACCTGTCCGCCATGACGGAAAAGGAACTTCGGCATACCAGGACGGAGATCGCCATGATCTTCCAGCACTTTAACCTGCTGATGCAGAGGAATGTCCTGGACAATGTATGCTTCCCCATGGAGATTGTGGGGATGAAAAAGGCGGATGCCAGAAAGCGTGCCATGGAACTTCTGGAGATCGTAGGGCTTTCCGAGAAGGCGAAGAGTTATCCCGCGCAGCTTTCCGGCGGACAGAAGCAGAGGGTCGCTATCGCCAGGGCACTGGCCAACAACCCCAAGATCCTGCTCTGTGACGAGGCTACCAGCGCCCTGGACCCCACCACCACGAAGTCGATCTTACAGCTGCTGCAGCAGATCAACAGGGACTATGGCATTACCATTGTGATTATCACCCATGAGATGACGGTGGTGCAGGAGATCTGCTCCCATGTGGCCATTATTGACAACGGCGAACTGGCGGAGCACGGGACGGTGGAGGAGGTATTTACCTCGCCCAAAACCCCGGCGGCGAAGAAGCTGGTATTTATGATCAATCCCCAGATGGCGGAGATGCGCAGCAAAAGGTGTATCCGCATCGTGTTTGTGGAAAATTCCTCCTTTGAACCGGTGATCGCCAACATGATCCTGGAGTGTAAGGCGCCGGTGAACATCCTGCTGGCGGACACCAAGGATATCAACGGGATTGCCCATGGGCAGATGATCCTGCAGCTGCCGGAGGATGAGAATATTGCGGCGAAGATGATCCATTATTTACGGGAGAGAAAGCTGACGGTGGAGGAGGTGGATTCCTATGTGGAATGAGATCGTTACATACTGGCAGCAGGAGGGAACCATCATGACACCCATGGTAAGCTATCTGCTGGAAAATATCTGGGTGACGCTATACATGACGGTAGTGTCCACCGTGCTGGCTTATGTGCTGGGACTGCCCATGGGAATTGCCATGGTGGTCACGGCGCCGGGGGGACTGCGGTCCAATCATGTGGTATACAGAATCCTGGATTTTGTGGCCAATATTGTGAGAAGTGTTCCGTTCCTGATCCTGCTGATTTTGGTGATACCCCTGACCCGCATCCTTGTGGGGAAAGCCTACGGCCCCACCTCCGTGATCGTGCCTCTGGTACTGGCGGCGGCGCCTTTCATTGCGAGAATGGTGGAATCCTCCCTGCTGGAGGTGGACAAGGGCGTGATTGAAGCGGCCCAGAGCATGGGCGCCAACCTTTGGACGATCATCTGGAAGGTGATGCTGGCGGAGGCCAGGACCTCGCTGATCGTGGGCGCCACCATTGTGCTGGGAACCGTCCTGGGCTATTCCGCCATGGCGGGTATCGTGGGCGGCGGCGGACTGGGCGACATTGCCATCCAGTACGGCTACTACCGCCGGGACAATGAAGTCATGTGGCTGTGCGTGATCCTGCTGGTGGTGCTGGTACAGGGTATGCAGTACATAGGAACCAAGATTTCCAAGAAGATGGACAAAAGGGTACGTTGACAGTTGGTACTGACAGCCGGAATGGAGGCTGTTTAGTATAGAGAAAGTTTCGGCATGAGGCATGAGGGGAATCTCCGGGGGTACAATGGAATCAGATACCATAATGGCCGGGATGCCGCAAACAATACCATGAGTGGTAAAGGAGGATACATTATGAAAAAGAAACTGATTGCGCTTTTAAGCGCGGCTGCCCTGACGGCAGGGGTACTGACCGGCTGCGGCGGCGGAAGTGACGACAAGACGATCAAGGTGGCGGCGTCCGCTGTGCCCCACGCGGAGATCCTGGAGCAGGCGAAGCCCATCCTGGCGGAGCAGGGCTACACCCTGGAGGTCCAGGTGTTTGAGGACTATGTGCAGCCCAACAATGTTGTGGATTCCGGCGACTTTGACGCCAACTATTTCCAGCATATCCCTTATCTGGAGAACTTCAATGAGGAACATAACATGAACCTGGTGAATGCGGGAGGCATCCATTATGAGCCCTTCGGGCTTTATCCCGGAAAGGAAACGGACCTGGCAAATATGCAGGGTGCTACCATAGCGGTTCCCAACGACACCACCAATGAGGCGCGTGCGCTGCTGCTGCTCCAGGACAACGGCTACCTGACGCTGAAAGAGGGCGCCGGCCTGAATGCCACCAAGCTGGATATTGTGGATAACCCTTATAACATTGAGATTGTTGAACTGGAGGCGGCACAGATCCCCAGAACCCTTCCCGATGTTTCCTTCGGCGTCATGAACGGCAATTATGCCCTCCAGGCAGGCTACACGGTGGCGGAGAACGCGCTGCTGTACGAGAGCGTCGATTCCGATGCGGCAGCGACCTATGTGAATGTGATCGCCGTAAAGCAGGGAAACGAAAATTCCGACAAGATCAAGGCACTGGTTGACGTGCTGAAATCTGACGCCATCAAGGATTACATCAATGAAAATTATAACGGCGGTGTGATTCCTTATAAATAGGATGGGATTCAAACAGTTTAGACAGGACATTGAACTGTTAAGACGGATTGGCATGGCCGAAGGGTTAAATTCAGGGTATCGATATGAAGATTTCAACGAAAGGCAGATATGCGGTGCGGGTCATGCTTGACCTGGCGCTGAATCATACGGGAGAGTGCATCAAGGTCAAGGATATCGCCGCCAGACAGGGCATTTCCGAGAAATACCTGGAGCAGATCATCGCCGTGCTGAATAAGGCAGGTTATGTGAAAAGTGTCCGCGGCGCCCAGGGCGGTTATAAGATCGCCAGGGCGCCGGAGGAATACACCGTGGGGATGATCCTGCGGCTGACGGAAGGCTCCATGGCGCCCGTGGCCTGTCTGGACGAAGGCGCGGAGGAGTGCGAGCGCTGCGATACCTGCGAGACGCTGCAGGTCTGGAAAGACCTGTACGCGGCCATCAATCAGGTCATCGACAATGTGACCATCGCGGATCTGGTGGAAAGACGCCGGAAGCGTGAGGGGAATCTGGATTACAGTATATAACAGCATCTTGTGCATGACTGTATTATACAATATGGCGGCAGATGAAGCATGCCGAAGATATGTGCCGAAAATATATGTTAAAGACATATATTGATAGTCGACCGATATTTAGTATATTGACTAAATTGAAAGATTGGGATAATATAAAGTATACTTTATGTTATTCTGATCTTTTTTTGTATGAAAGAATTACAAAAGAAAGTAACGCAGAAATGGGGAAGACGTATGCTTAAAATTGCAGTATGTGATGACGAGGGAAGCGACAGGGAGAAAGTCTGTGAACTGATCCGGCAATTTGGGCGGAAGGACACCAGGGAATTTGATATACAGCAGTTTGAATCAGGGGAACAGTTTTTAGGGAGCGATTATGAACCTGACATTTTGTTTTTGGATATTGTCATGTATGAAAAGGACGGCATACAGACAGGGGCTGAAATGAAAAGGCGCCATCCTGACGCGCTCATCATCTATACAACAAATTTCAACGAGCAAATGTCAACGGCGTTCAATCATATACACGCATTTGGATATCTGGTGAAGCCGATTTCGGAAGACGACCTGTTCCGTATCCTGACAGATGCTGTCCAACAGGCGGTAAACAGGGAAAAGGGGTGCTGCGTTACCTTCCTGACTGAGAACAATACCATAGCAGAACTGCCGGTTAAGGACATATTGTATTTTGAATATCTCAGCCGGAAGATCAGGATTGTCACGTGGGATGGAACATATCTGTGCGCTTCGGAAAAGATCGGCAGGATAGCGGAAAAAATGAAACCTTATGGTTTTATCATGTCACACCAGAGTTTTGTTGTCAACCTTTATCAGGTGGAGTCGATAGACAGGCAGATGCTGGTCATGAAAAACGGGGAAAGAGTATACCTGGCGCAGAAAAGGGCTTCCTCTGTCAGAAAGCAGCTGATGCAGCTTGCGGAAGAATCATTAAACAAAACACAAAGGGTGCGAAGGCAGGCCTCACGGAAGGGAGATACTGCTTAATGGAGATGCAGCTGCTCGATCATCTGGGAAAATTTATGTCATGTACTGTTACCGTATTTATAATGTTTCAGTATTTTGACACAAAATATGCGCGCAGGTTTTATTCCAGATTTTTGTATACCATAATAAAGTTTCTTTGCCTGTCAGCAAATTATATGCTGTACTTGATAGATAATCCGGTTGTAAATATGCTATTTTGGCTGGTCATGACATTATTTGTCGGGGGTACGCTTTACTATGACAATCATTTGGGGAGAATAAAATGTTTCATTATCAATTATGTATTCGTGCTTTCCAATGCCATCTGCGAAGCGGTAGGAGTGATGCTGGTCAACGCTGCAAATTATTTTTTGCACTTAAATCAGGATAGATATACCTTTTCGTTTGTGCGGACCGTAGCAGGCTCTGCAGCATGCGTGCTGCTGTATTATCTGGTTCTAAAGCGTATTTTTATTCAAAAGAAGGCGGAACGCATATTCGTTGTCCAATACCTGATCTATGCTGTCGCTACGGTCTACGTGTTGGTCAGCATAGGAGAAATTCTGGTTCTGGGTACCCAGGAGACGGACAGCATTGCATTCAGGTTTATGATTTTAAACGCTTTTTTTGGAATTTTCCTCAATCTGTATTTATTTTATCTGTTGGATGCATTCGCAGAAAATAAGGAACTGAAATACAGGATAACATTATATGAAAAGCAGGAAAAGCTTAATTATGAGTACTATACGAAACAGGCAGATAACTATAAAACTGCGCTGTCGGTTCTCCATGATATCAGAAAGCATGCAAAGGTTCTCAGGGAACTTGACCAGAAAGAGAAATTACTGGAAGTACAGAGTTATGCCAATGCCTTTGAGAATATGCTGTCTCCGTTATTGCTGAAACAGTATTGCAGGAATGTGATATTTAATATCATTATAAATGATAAAGAGGATTTTTGCGCTAAAAATAACATTGATTTTGAGGTGGAAGTCCGCGACATCGATATTGATTTTATGGAGCCCATCGATATAACAACGATTTTCGGCAATCTGCTGGACAATGCAGTGGAAGCCTGTAAGGAAATGGAAAAGAGACATATTGTGTTGGAGGCGAAAGCATTTAACGGTCTGATATACGTGCAGCTTTCCAATTCGTTTTCAGGAAAAATCAGATGGGATTCCAGGGGATTCCCTTTGTCAAATAAAGGCGAGCAGCATGGTATCGGATTAAAAAATGCAGAGAAAATCCTGAAAAAATATAATGGTAGTATGGAATTTTCTACAGTGGAGGATATGTTTACCGTAAAGATCCTGCTTAGTGGCTGTAAGGATCCCTGCTGATCCTTGCATTCAATGGGATAGCAAGTCCTGGCGGCTCTGGATATGTTAAGAACTTAGGAACTGTTAAAGAATTAATCTTCACATTTGACTTGTCTGGGATTGCAAATGCTGCGTTGGTCTACGCTCCGCTTCGGTCCGTGCTGGACGTGTGCCACTGGCACACAGCACCATCAGTCGACGATGCCCACATCGTCTCCTTCTTCCGCCTTGCTTTTGCAATCTCATCCTGCGTCAAAGTGTAAAGTTAATCCTTAACAGTTCCTTGGCAATGATTTCTTGCACAAAGTGGCAAAAATTTGGTTCCGGTTTATCCGGATTAGGGTTTTGTCAGATTATATATGGATATTTATAAATACAGGCAGATGGGATGAAACTCATCTGCTTTTTCTTCCCTTTTCTTTCTCTTTTTATATTTCCTTTCTCCTTTTTCTCTCTATTCCTCTTAAAACAGTCTATTGTTTTACCCATTTAATCGCCCTGCCCATGTAATCAGAATGATGAAAATTGTCGAATAGGTAAAAATATTGTCGAATATGTAAATAATATTGCAAGATTAGTAAATCGCTGTAATATATAACACAAAAACAGGAGGTGACCAGAATATGTCAAAGATGAAAAAGGTGCTTTTTTCGCTGGTGGCAAAAGCTGCATATAGCGAGGCAAAAATGGAAGCAGATTCAGCGTGCTTTTGCTTTGCATACCAGCCGAAGATGCCCCAAAGGGTAAAAGATCTGAAGAAAAAACGGTAAGGAGCGGAAAGAGGAACGCCATGACAGAAAGACTGTTGGAGCAGATGGTGAAATGGAATGTTATTCGCAGGGAAGACAAGGAAATATACCGGTTTGGCCTGGAAGGGGTACTGCTGAAATCATTACATTATATGTCCTACCTGTTGCTGGCGCTCCTCTTTAGATCGGAAGAGCACACGTCTGAACTCCAGTCACAGTTCAGGATC
>CANDMD010000004.1 GCA_947385725.1 uncultured Lachnospiraceae bacterium
GAGACAGGGGTACTTTCTGCGGCGTGAGTGAGATGTGGAGAGGAGACTTCGGCGAAGCACGCCCCTCTGGCGGGCTTTGCCGTGCATAAGGCTCATCGGAACGCCCATCGAGCCGTCGCAGAAAGTACCCCTGTCTCCCCTGCGCCGTCCCTTCCTCCACAAACCCAAGCCACCTGGCACGATCGGGGCTGAACTGTTACAGCAATTCACAGCCTGCCCCCATTTTTCCGACGCGCCCCGCACAGCAGCCACAGCCCGTAAAACGCACATATGACATAAATAGCGGACATGCAGTACAGATACCGTCCCCTCGCCTCAAACAGCATCACAAAGAGAAAGCTTCCCAACAGGGACAACAGCATGACATTCTCCAGGGAACGCATCGTTCCCGTCCTCAGCAGGAACATTCCCAGCAGCAGCCCCAGCACGCCCAACCACAAAGCGTGCTCGAAGGAGCCAAAATAGAGGTTCCAGTCCGTCCCGCCGTAGAACAGCCTGCGCAGTCTCTGCGTCAGCAATGTCTCATATCTGGAGGAATTTCTCATATTGAAATTACCCTCCATCCACCAGCTGAACGTGCCGTCATTATAATTTGTCAGCGTCTTTCTTACCAGGAAATACAGGTACCCTCCCACACCGTAGTCCGCCAGTCTCTCCTTTACGACTTCCAGGTTTGCCCGCTGTCGTTCCGCAACAGTAGGCTGTGAACTGGAGAAGCCATAATCATCGGAACTATAGGAACCCGCTGTCTCCTCATTCAGTCCCATCATCAGGTAATGGGTGTATGTCAGCCGGATGTCCTTGTTCAGGTCACAGTCTATATAAGATATCATAACCCTGTTGACCCCGATCAGAATCACAAATGCAGCCGCGACCATGCCCAGATGCTGTAAGACGGACAGCCTGCCCGGCTTCTTTTCCCCGATCAGCTTTACGGCTTCCATGACCAGGATTGCAATATAGACCATGCCGCTGGTAGGCTTGATCATCATGCCAAATCTGCCCACCAGACCGATCAAAAACCACAAAAGCAGTTCTACCTTTTTCGATTTTACGTCCCTGACCCGCAGATACAGGTAGAAGACCAGGGACGGAAACAGGATACTGTAGGTATCCGTGTAGGGAACCACGATCCAGGGGGAAATGCCCACCAGAACCGCAAACAATGCGTAGGAGAGCAATGCCGCCGTACCGCTCCCTGTCATCCTGCGCAGGGACAGAGCCGCAAAAAGGCCTGCCAGATTGACCAGACCACAGTCCACCAGAATACACACAAAGTACGCCCAGGTATTATAGCCCAGGAAACAGGGCAATTCCTGAATCAACGCCAGCACAGCCGTTATGGCAATCTGATTCGTGTACTGGGAATAATACCAGAAATCCCCCACCGTATTCTCCCCTGCTGCAATATAGTAAGACATGCCCACCACGATACTGGGATCCCACCCCGCAAAGAAATAGATATGGAAGGAAATAAACCACTGCAGCGCCAGCAGCAGGGCAGACATCCCGAACAGCAGCAGCAGGAACCTCCGGTTGATGAAACTGCTGACCCTTCGCATAAAGGCACATTTTTTCCACAACAGCAGGAGTCCCGCGACCATGGCCGCCGGCAATAGCACAAGCAGCAGATTCGGCGCTATGGTCCACAGCGTACTGTTAGGGGAAGCTTCTATCCTCTTATCCACAAACACAACGATCACAAATACCAGCGTGAAAATAATGCAGAAAATCCACTTTATCAACTTCGCAATCCTGTTCTCAAACCTGCTCTCCATAAATCACCATTCCCGTCAAAAGATTAACGTCTCCATTCCTGCTGTCAGAACGATCACCACCACCGCATAGAGTAATGCCACCGCAGTCATAATCCGTTTGCAGATGCGTCCTCCGGCCTCACTTTTTCCCGCTATCCTCTCCTGCAGCACGGAAGCTGCGGCAGCCACCGTGATACAGCCAAGGTAGACCGCACCCATGATATAACGGATATTCATGGTGCACACATGGGTATACCTGAGACAGAATTTGACATACATAACCATGCTCACCAACGCACCAACGCCTATAAATGCCTTCTGTACCGCCCTGCCATCCCTGAAAAAGCACCACACTACAAATGCCGCCGCCATCAGCACGAACAGAACGGCATTCACCCAGAACAGACCATTGCCCAGAAAATAGGTCAGCGAACTGTTCCGATAATATTGGCTCTCACCAAAAGTGGCAAACTTAAGAAGGGTCACAGGAATATTATAATCCGCAAAGTATTCTACGTAATCCATCCGCACTCCCAGGTATTCAAACGCCCGGTCAAAGTCAAAAAAGCGTTCCCACTTACTGTAATTGCCGATGTATTGCCGGGAATCCTCCTCCAGGGGAGCGGCATACCCGATCGGCATCCGGTATCTGATAAAGCAGTATAAAGAATGCCACAGACCAAGGGGGAAGGCCACCAGGCCAAACCCTGTAAACTGTTTCAGGTATACCACCCACCGCTTTCTGTCCTTCCATGCACGGTGCAGCATCATGACTGCCATTGCCGGCGCAATCAAAGCCGATGAAAGCTTCGTCATCATGGCGCCCCCGATACAGAGTGCCATAATCAGGATTCCTTTCATATCCGGAGCATGATACCATTTCAAAGTAAAATAAATGCTCATTACCGTCAGCAGAAGCGCCAGCGGATCGTTATTCAAGGCTCCGCTCATCATCACACTGTAGGGCAGGAAACCGGCAAGGCATACAGAAAGCAGCCGCCCTTCCGGTGAAAGCTTTATCTGTCTCCCGATCTTGTCAATAAAGACGACAGTTATCATGGAATACATCATAGGAAGCACCTGAAGAATCTCTTCCACTCCCTCCCTTTCCGCGGGGAACAGGTGCATCCACCCAAGTATCCTCAAAAAGACAGCACTGACCGCGTAATGCAGCGGCGGCTGGTAAAATTCATATTGTGTGGTAGGGTCGACATCCGGCAGATGACCGTCCGCATACATATAATAGACATAGCCCAAATGTCCGGTACAGTCAGGGTGAAACACCGTGACATCATTCTGGTACAACAGCGCATATGTCAATACTGCATAAAAGATCCTCAGCAAAAATGCCGCAAAGATCACCAGCATAATCACATTCTCCGTAACGCCCTTCTCCACCTTCAGCAGCACCAGCAGTGCGATGATCAAAAGTACAGCCAGACCGATCCCCAAAACCGTCCGCCGACCGTCGCTGAAGTCCCCCATATTGCGAATCAGACAGACGGTCTGGATCACTCCGATTGTAAAGAATCCCATAATACTGCACTGAAACACGAACTTACGCCGCTCCCAGTCAGCCTTCTGTATATAGAGAACTGCATTATAGGTCACAATCAGTCCCGTAAACACCAAAAAATGCATGAAACTCAACTGGTTGTATTCAGCTGTCTGGTCAAAAAACACCCCAACAAGAAACGGCAGCACGACTGCTGCCACTATCAGTTTATTATCCCTCTTCATGTTACTTTGACCCATATCATCGTCCCTCACAATAAGCAGTTTCTCTTTTGACATGAAAAAGACATATATATTTTAGCATTGTTGCCATATCCCGTCAATAAATACGTGGGGCAAAAAGATATAAGAATATAAGTTAAAGATTTAAAACTTAAGCATAAAACGGCACGCCGGATAACCGACGCACCGTCTTTCCATACAGCCCTCACTGCCCGCTGCTCTCATTCATAACCGTTCTGAGCCCTGCCCGGAACAATGATTCCTATTCATACTTAATGTAATCTTCCCACTTGTCCCAGATGATACATACAAAAGTCTTACCCTGGTTGAACACCAGCTCATTCCCGTCCATGTCGTAGTACTTGGCAGGCTTGTCATCGCCGTCCTTTCTCTCCCAGTAGCCTTCTACCACCTTTCCGTTGGTAAAGAAGAACATTTTGCCGTCCCCGTTACCAGGATGTTCGTGATCCCTGTGCATTTCCATGGCAAGATATCCATGGGCATCTCTCTCCTCGCCATAGCAGACCTGCAGGACAACATTATCTACCTGGAGGGTCGTTCCGCTGTGCTCATCCCTCAGCTTACTGCCATACTCATAGTAATCATACTTATTGGTGGCTGAATCATACTCAAAATACGCACCTACGGTATTGTAATTACCCTTCTCGCCGGGATAGATCTTTGTAGCGCTTTTCGCGTCATCATATGTGGCCCTGGCGCCATCCGCCGCAAACAGGAACTTGGGCTCGAAGGAATCATGGTAATCCCAGCTGTATCCCCTGTTCTCCACACCCTTCTTCAGGCCGTCGATAAACATATAGGCAGAATCGGTGCTGTTATAGCTTCCGCCGCGGTTATATCTGTCAAATGCCCCGGAGGTGGGCTTGGCAATACCCTGCGTACCTTGGCTGATATTGTCCACCCTGTCGCTGTTCAGCAGATCGTTTGCATAATATGCGGAACCCCAGTGGCAGACAATGGCATCATGCTCCATACCCACATATACCATATAATCACGGATACTCCTCACAGGCCCGATACGGTCCAGATCGTCAAAGTCCTCAAAGAGACAGAACAATCTGGTAAGGTTGTCCCTCAGGGGCACCTGGTAAATAATCCCTGCATTGGTGATGCCATAATGAGGAAGACAGCTCTTCTGGTTCGGGATGGAAACCGCAAGCGGCCTTCTGTTGCCGATCTTTTCATCCACCCACTCGCCGGTCAGGTAACTCTGTATCATGCCATCCTTTACCACCCTGTCGGTGATGACCTGTTCCGTGGGCTCCGGCTCCTGCGTCGGTTCCGGTGTGGATGTGGACTCAGGCGTCTGTGTGGTACTGGCTATGGGCTTGGGATCCAGCTGCGCAGGCTGGGTTGAATTATCCCCGTCTCCGCACCCAGCGGCAAAAAGACTCATTGTTAATATAATTGCTGCTAATGCTTTCCTTTTCATAATAAATCCTTTCCTTTTGTAAACATTTTTTTCTATTTTAGCTCCAACTCATACGTTTTGTCCATTATTTATTCATGAAAATTTTTTAATTTTTATGATTTTCCAATCATTTACACTTTTTCCGGATAAAACAATTAATGACAATTTTCAAGGTTCGTGTTATGATAATTACTGTTCACACTCACAGCTTGTGAATGATTCCATGGCTGAACCGTTACGTTCACACATCAATCTTGAAGGTTTTCAGAAAGGAAGGGGTTATCTATGAAATTAAAAGAGGGGATTGAAATTAATGAGTTTCTGGCCGTTGCGGACAAGTGCGCCGGACAGGTATTCTTTCACACAGCCGATGGCAGCATCCTGAATCTGCGATCCATGCTCTCACACTACGTTCTCGTCTCCATTATGTGTAACAAATCCGTGTTGGAGGATTCAAAGGTCGTATGTACTGAGGATGCGGACTATCAGCTGCTGAAGGACTACCTGGAATAAGGGATCTGAAGGAAATAACTGAAAGGTTCCTTACTCAAACGGAAAGTGTCTCCATTTCCCGGTTAATGCTTTCTTCGCAGGAGCGCATAGCAAGGATCGTTCTCTCCAACAGTGTGTCAAGCTCCCAGCCCAGTCTCTCCGCACCGGCTGCTATCACTTCCCTGGAACAGCCCGCGGCAAACTTTTTATCTTTGTACTTTTTCTTCAGGCTGGAGAGTTCCATATCCATCACACTTTTGGAGGGACGCATGCGTGCCGCCGCCCCGATCAGCCCTGTCAGTTCATCGGAGGCAAACAGGATCTTCTCCATTTCATGTTTCGGTTCCACATCACAGCATAATCCATATCCGTGACTGCAAACGGAATAAATCATTTCCTCGGATACACCCGCTTCCCGCAGAAGTTCCGGCGCCTTGACGCAATGCTGTTCCGGATAAAGTTCAAAGTCAATGTCGTGGAGCAGTCCCACAATCCCCCAATATTCTTCATCCGCACCGTTTCCCGTCTCCCGGGCAAAATAGCGCATCACACTCTCCACGGTCAGCCCGTGCATGATATGAAAAGCTTCTTTATTATATTTTTGCAGTAATTCCAATGCTTCCTGCCTTGTGACCGCACTTTTCATGCCTGTTTTCCACCTTTCTGTTTCTCATGATCCCAGTATATTGTTTCGCAAATCAAAGCCCCCGCGGCAATAACCACACCTATCGCCTGCCTGCTTTTCTGAGTGATTCATGTATCCGTGTTCCATTCGCCTGTTTATACCACATAGTCCAGGCATACCCTGGACGCAGTGTATGGGCGTACTTTACCGTCGGCCACTGCCACATGCTCCGGATGTATCGCATAGCCCTTCAGGGACTCCTCGTCCTCAAATGTGGAATCGAGCATCAGATCCGCATTGGAGCTGGAAAGACCCTCCGTATAAACTTTAATTTCTGTCAGACCGGGAATCCTGCCTGCCAATGCCTCCAGACCCTCTTTAATGCCTCTTTTCACGGATGCCTTTTCCTCCGGGGAGAGGTTATCCCTTAAGGTCCATAAGATCACGTGTTTTACCATTCCCTTTTCCTCCTTAAAACGGTATACTTTGTCCGGCACACTGCAATGACTGCCTGGCCGTTGACTGCTTCGAATCAATTAAATTATAGCATATTTTCCGGTCATAGCATAGTCCCACGCAATCCCGTGTCCCCTGTTAGGACCTACGGCGCAATATGTGGCATCCAATATGAAAACAAACAGCAGGATGACGCACAGGATCCGCCTCCACCGGGGAGACAGCCTGTGATAAGCCCGCATATAGACAGGCATCAGATAACAGTTCAGCAGCATCCCTCCCAGGCCGAAGCAGACCGCGCCCAGCAGGCAGATCCGCCCGTTCAGATTCAGGGCAAACTCACTGTAGTCCCACCATCTCATGCCCCACCTCCACTCCAGAAACACGCTGGTCGCATATTCCACTACAGAGCAGACTGCCGCTGACAGCAGGAAGGTCAGAAGCTTTCTCTCATGCAGCCGGTGAAGCAGAAACCATAACAAAAGCCCCCCTGCGCCATAAATGGGCAGATAGGGGCCAAGGTATATCCCTCTGTTGATCCAGGCGTGCTCTGTCACCAGATAAATCGCCACCTCCCACAGCCAGCCGGCAAAGGAAAGCAGGAAAAAGTAAAGCACATAAAAGTCAAAATTCCGGATCGTTAAAATAAATCTGCTGTTTGTTGTCTTCATGGCAATAGTCTGCCCACAAAAGACACGCTGTATACGCCTGTATCCTACTTCTTGTTTTCATTGATGGCAGTGTGCAGTCTGGTAAATAGATCGCTGTAACGCTTCACGTTCACGGTGGTAACCGCAAGGTGAAGGGTTAACGGAATCTCCCGCCCCTCAAAGCAGAAGGACTCCCCATTCTTTACACTGATCTTCTCCGCCAGCGACTCCGCCTCCGCAATATCGGCGGTATTGGTCAGGATCACAAACTCGTCCCCTCCGATCCGAAATACAATATCGTCCTCCCCCGCATTTTCACTGAGGCGCTTCATCGCCTCTAAAATCGCCAGATCCCCCGCCTTGCGGGATATTTCATTGATCGGATTCAGGGATCTGATGTCCGCGCACACAAAATAGCAGTCTCTTCTCTCCCGGAATAAGTCATACAGTTCACTGATATCAACCGGTTTTCTGTTTCTCATATAACAATCTCCTTCCTGCACAGGCACATGCAGCCGGGGAAACAGCTCCGAAAACTGATATATCCTGGTAAACTCTGACGGATTACAGTTCCAGACCGACTTGAACGCTCTTCCGAATGCCTCATTGGAATGGTAGCCGCATAAAACGGCTAATTCCAGCAGATTCCGGGAAGGACTTTCCCTCAAGGCCCTGGCCGCATAAACCATTCTCCTGCGGATCATGTAATCCCGCACGGATATTTTATAGATGCATTTGAAAAGCTTTTCCAGAGTGGATTTGGAACAGTAGCAGTACCGGGCCGTATCCTCTGTATGAATATCGTCTGTCAAATGATCTTCCATATAGATCAATGCTGCCTGAAGAAGCTCAAGATTTTTCATAAAGGACTCCCTTCCTTCCATGTTCCATCTGTCACGATATCGTAACTATATTGTAACACACCGGGAAAAGGAGTCCTGATATTTTGAGTAAGTTTTGTTTAGGTTTCCAGATTTATAAAATGCATTTCACATAGATCTCCTACGGAAGGATCTCCCTGATTTTCCCGGCCAGCGCATCCGCCAGCTGTCCATGCCCTTCCCTGGTCAGATGCATATAGTCGATATCATTGGGCTCTGCCGATACAAACCGGTTCGCATCCAGATAATGGCACCCGGTGAGCTCAGCAATCTTGGCAAATTCCGCCGCAAGCCCCTCCGATTTCTCCGCGCAGCCCCTTCCCATGGTGCATCCCACTTCCGTATCTTCATACCTCCTGTCAATATTCTGGGGAACCACAATCAGTATGGAGGCTTTCCCATCCCTCCAACAGTCCGTGGTTGCCACAGCCTTGGCTATGAGACGTTTCAGCCCCAGCGCAATACAGGCCGCCGAGGAGCCAAATCTCTCCTTTGTGTCATTCGTCCCCAGCATAATAACCAGCAGATCCACAGGCTCATGACTCATAAGGCAGGGATAGATATAGTCAAGCCCGGATAAGCTTTCATGGATCGGGTCCTCAAAGCAGGTGGTGCGCCCGCTTAACCCCTCCTCGATTACCAGGAATCCATCTCCCAGCTTTTCCTGGAGCAGACAGCACCATCTCTCATCTTCCCCAAACCTTCCTCCGGTTTCGGCACAATAGCCATGTGTATTGGAGTCCCCAAAACATACAATATGTCTTTTCATCCCAACCTCCATGCCGCAGCCACGCTGCGATTCAAATGCCTTCCACCGCTTTGATAAATCGCTGCGCAATTTCCAGCGGCCTTGTGATGGCGCCTCCGACTACCACGGCGTGGGCTCCGGCATTCAGCATTTCCACCGCCTGCCCGGGGCTGTGTATTCTTCCCTCGCCGATCACGGGAATATCCACGGTTTCTGACAGCCTTTTCACCAGTTCATAGTCCGGGCCCTCTGTCTTAGGGGACCAGGGTGTATATCCGCTCATCGTGGTGCCCACAATGTCCATCCCGAGCTTCCAAGCGTTTACGCCCTCGTCATAGGTGGAGATATCTGCCATAAGCACAGCCTCGGGATATTTCTCACGGACCTGGGTGATAAACGCGCTGATACTCTGTCCGTCGCCGCGCTTCTGGTTTGTACAGTCAAGCGCTATGACGTCCGATCCCGCTGCCACAAGCTCATCTACCTCCTTCATGGTGGGAGTGATATAACTCTCAAATCCTTCATACTGTACCTTGATCAATCCGATCACCGGAAGCCCCGTCTCCTCCTTGATGGCAATGACATCGCGGATACTGCTGGTGCGGATCGCCGGCGTGCCCGCCTGTTTAGCCGCCCGGGCCATCAGATACATAATGGATTTCTCCTCCACATACAGAGGCTCGCCCTTGACTGCCTGACAGGATACGATGACCTTTCCCTTAATCTGCTCAAAAAATTCTTCCTTTTTCATCCCATATCCTCCATCTCATACCCATTTCATTCCCGGGAAATTTATGTGTATGCCTCGATGGCTCTGTCCACCATATCCGCACATTTTTTCACCTGCTCCAAATCCTCCGGTATCAGCGCGGCAAGAGGCTTGCGCACACTTCCGATATCCAGCCCCTGGCGGATTCTCAGTATTTCCTTGATCACGGCATACATGTTTCCATGGCAGGCACACATCCCATATATAATCTCGTTTGCGGCATATTGTATCTGCTGCGCTTCCTTCACCCTGCCCTCATCCATGTATTCCTTTATCTTGAGATACAGCTCAGGCATGACTCCATAAGTGCCTCCGATTCCTCCGTCCGCGCCAATGGCAAGCCCCGCCGCCAACTGTTCGTCGGGCCCGTTCAGCACGGCGAAGCCTTCCCCGCCTTCCGCCTTAAACATCTGGATATCCTGTGTGGGCATGGAACTGTTCTTAACGGCTATGACTCTCTCATTTTTCCTCATCTCCCGAAACAGCGGCATGGTCAGCGCCACTCCCGCCAGCTGGGGGATATTATATATGATAAAATCGGTATCCGGCGCCGCGTCGGAAATATCATTCCAGTATTCCGCAATGGCATATTCGGGAAGGTGGAAATAGATCGGCGGGATCGCGGCGATGGCATCAACCCCAAGGCTCTGGGCATGGGCCGCAAGCTCCCTGCTCTGTGCCGTGTTGTTGCAGGCCACGTGGGCAATCACAGTCAGCTTGTTTCCCGCCACACGCATCACATGCTCCAGTGTCAGCTTTCTGTCCTCCACAGTCTGATAAATACACTCCCCGGAGGAGCCTCCCACATACAGTCCCTTCACGCCTTTCTCCACCATGTACCGGGTCAGCTCTTCCACGCGTTCCCCGTCCACTTCTCCTCTGCTGTCATAACATGCGTAAAACGCCGGAATGATTCCCTGATATTTACTGATGTCCCTCATCCATATACCTCCTTCCAACCGCCACCGGCGGCAGCTTTTACCGCCTGCGGCAGGTCACCTCTGTCTGTTACCCTACATATACCTTAAGAACGGCTTTCCTCACTGCGGAAGGACTGCCCGTCGTCAGTTTCAGCTTGTGGGCTTCCTCCGGCAGGACAACCAACACTTTTCCCGGCGCCAGCCGGATATAATGTTCTACCGGCCCCTCCACCTCATACAGATCCTTTTCCCGATCAAAGGTCTTGACCCGGACATGGGACAGATCCGAGACGCCTACCAGTTCCTCCCCCGACACTGCCATATGGATATCCGCATATTTGGCGTGGGCTTCAAAAAACGCCTCTTCCTCCGCAATTGTCTCATAATCCATCACATTCATATATACCTGCCTGCCGTCTATCTCATAGGATCCGGGCTCCACATTTTCCGAAAAATGATTCTCCAGATACTCAAAAGCCTTATCCAGGTACTCTCCCATACCCCTGTAACGGCCGATATTGTTTATCTCCGTATAAATCATATACAACCTCCTATCCTTTGACGGCTCCCATGGTGATCCCCTTTGTAAAGTATTTCTGGAAGATCAGGAAGATAATGATAATGGGAATCGATGCCAGGGATGCCCCCGCCATAATCAGGCCGAAATCCATGGCGTTTTCCGCCTGCAGCTTCGCGATACCAAGAGGTATGGTCAGGTTCTTCGTGCTGGTCAGCATGATCAGCTGCATAAAATAGTCGTTCCAGGAATTGATGAACGTAAAGATTGCCAGCGCGCCGATGCCGGGCTTGATCAGCGGAAGCGCAATGGTGTAAAAGGTCTTCCACTCTCCGGCGCCGTCGATCTTTGCCGCCTCCATCATTTCTCCCGGGATGCCCTCCGAAAACTGCTTCATCAGGAACACACCGAAAGGCCAGCCCACGATGGGGAAGATCACGGCCCAGATGGTGTTATACAGCTGCAGAGATGCCATTTCACGCAGCAGGGGAATCAGGATAACCTGCTTCGGCAGCGCCATGGCGCAAACGATCAGGGAGAAGACAATGGTCCGTCCCAGGAACCGCTTCTTTGCCAGCGCATACCCTGCCATAGCCGCCGTCGCACAGGTGAGCAGCATGGCTACAACCGCCATAAACACCGTGTTGAGCAGCCATCTGATGGCAGCCGGCACGCTGGGGCCCGCAAACTGTATTCCGGTAAATGGAATGTGAATCTCCCACAGAGGAGCTACCTGCCTGCTGAACAGCTTCTGGTAATTCGCCATCACCCATTCCTCCGGCCACCACTGGGGCGTTGTGGCATTAATGGCGGCAGAGGTCTTAAATGAGCCTGTGATGATCCAGTAAAGAGGGAACGCAAACGCAATGGCCAGAATGGTAATGACAGCCACGGCAAAAATCTTATAGCATGTGGAACGGTTAAATCGTTTGTTCTTCATATATTCTCCCCCTTCCCTAATCTTTCTTGGCCAGCTTGAACTGCACGGCTGACAATACCGCGATTATGATCGCCAGTACAACGCCCATCGCGTTTCCGTATCCGTAACGGTACAGCTTAAATGCATTATAATAGATATAATACATGATGGTATCCGTGCTGTGGTTCGGTCCGCCGCTGGTCAGCAGCTGGATCAGGGCGAAGCACTGGAAGCTGTTGATCGTGGTGATCACCAGAATATACAGTGTGGTGGGCATGATCTGGGGCCACTTGATCCTCCAGAAGCATTGGATCTTTGTAGCGCCGTCCACCTCAGCCGCCTCCACGAGCGACTGATCCACATTGTTAAGAGCCGACACGTACAGCACGATGGGCTGCCCCACCGAGGTCGTCAGCAGGATCAGTATGATACACCCGAGAGCATACTTTTCGTCCCCCAGCCAGTTGATATTTTTATCCAGAAGCCCTGTGCTGGTTCCCACATAGTTAAAGATACCGTAATAGTTATTAAACATCCATTTCCATACCACGGTCACAGCCACGGAGCCTGTTACCACCGGAAGATAAAAAATACACCGGAAGGCAGAGCACGCAGCGCCTTTCAGGTCGTAGATCACGGAGCTTACCCACAAAGAAAAGATACACACCACCGGAACGGAAACGATCACGATCACCGCCGTGTTCCGCAGTGCGCCAAGAAATACCGTGTCCTGAAACAATTCTGCGTAATTCGCAAAGCCGATGAAAATATCTTCCCTGTTCATTGTCGCGTCAAAAAAACTGGTAATGATACACTGCACCATAGGATAAATTACAAACCCCAGGAAGAAAACCAGGCTCGGAAGCATAAACGCATATCCGGCTATGGTCTCCCTGCGCACCAGGGCTTTGCTCATGGGATTCTTTTTCGATGCTGCCATAAGGATTCCCCCTTTCTGCACCAACTTGATTTACCTGTGTCCCCGCCGCAAAACAAACGACCCTCCCCGCAGATTTCCTCGGGAAGGGTCGCGAGTCTCACTTGAAACGCTTTCAGTTATTTCAAATTCCTTTTATGTAAGATTTCGCGTTTTGCGCAAACTGCTTACATTCACTGTGCTTTGGCAGCCGCATTCGAAGTGGTCACAAATTCCTCCACTGCTGTCTTGACATCCGTGCCTGCACCGATCTGCTGCAGCATATTCCACCATGCGGTGCGGGCTTCTGCCCATCCGCCTACCACCTGATAATAGTCGCCCATGTAGGGAACGAACTTGGAATATTCGGTCATCAGGTCGTCGCCCTCATAGATATTGCCCAGATCCTTTACGGGCCAGTAGCTGGAAGCCTTTACGCTTTCCACTGCCTGCTTCTCGTCATTTGCCATGAAGTCAATGAAGGTCTTTGCCGCGGCAATCTTAGCCTCGTCGCCGTTGTTAAAGATACCGAATCCCCAGATACCGCCGCAGAGCTTCGGATCGCCGGTGGAAGGGAATGCCATGGGCAGCACGTCAAAGCTGATCTTATCCAGATTGTTCTTCTCCTGTGACACATTCCAGCAGAATGCCATCGCCAGCGTACCGTTACAGAACATGTTGATCTCGTCTCCGCCTACGATGGATGCGTCGTAGTTGATCCCCTCCATCTCAAGAAGCAGCTCCAGCGCCTTGATGTTCTCCTCGCTGTTGGCAGTGTACTCCGTGTGCTCCGCATTGGTGAAGGTACCGCCGTACAGATTGTTCACCAGCGCACGGGTTCCCTGATCTCCGCCCTGCCCGTTACAGTACACGGCACCCACGTTTGCCTGGCCGCTGTCATAGACTGCCTTGACAGCCTTGATAAAGTTATCCGTCGTCCATGTGCCGCTTGCCTCGTCAATGTACTGCATTGCACCTGCCGCCTCAAAGATATCTCTGTTGATCGCCATGGTGTGCGCCGTCATACATAAGGGATACTCGTAGTATACGCCGTCATTCCCCTTACATGCGCTCTCCACGGATGCATAGATGGCGCCTTTTGCCTCATCCGTCCACAGATCCGCCAGGTCTACCATCAATCCTCTGGCGCCCCAGTTTGCAACCAGACGCTCCGGTCCTTCCAGAACGATATCCGGCGCCTGATTTCCCTCGATGGCAGTGTTGATCTGGTCGTCGCCGTTGGAGTAATCCAGATACTCAACCGTCACCTTGATCTCCGGGTGTGCCGCGTTAAAGCTGGCGATCAGGCCGTCCACCGTAGCGGCGTCTCCCCATTTGCCGATCGGGTAAGTCCACAGGGTGATTTCCGCTCCCTCCGCCTGTGTGGAACCCTGACTGGTCGTTCCGCCGCCCGCGCTGGCATTTGTGTTGGTCGCAGAGCCGGATGCGTTTCCGCCCTGGCTGTCATTTCCGCAGCCCACAGCAGAAAGCACCATAAGACAGCTCAACGCCATTGCCATAATTTTACGCTTCTTCATAACATGCCCTCCTTCTTTTTGCGTTCTTTACGATCGCTGTTATTTTGTTTCCGTAGCACCTTTGTAATCTCATTGTAAGTGAGCGGATTATGTTTGTCAACACATTTTTGAAAAATATTTTCATAGGTTGTACAAACTGAAAATTTTTGACATTGGTAATTGAAAATAAGAAACTTCTCTGGTATAATTATACTGTCCATTTTATCATTTTCATTCAGAAAAAGGAGGTCAAACAACATGAATATCTACAAGGCAAAAGACTATGACGACATGAGCCGTAAGGCTGCAAACATTATTTTCTCACAGATCATCTCAAAGCCTGACTGTGTGCTGGGGCTTGCCACAGGCTCGACTCCCCTGGGCATTTACCGGCGTCTGGCAGAATGGTACGAAGCGGGGGATCTGGACTTTTCACAGGTTACCACCGTCAATCTGGACGAGTACAAGGGACTTCCAAAGGAAAATCCCCAGAGCTACTATTACTTCATGCACGAAAACCTCTTCAAAAAAGTCAATATCCATGCAGACAGGACTTTTCTCCCTGACGGGATGGAGACCGACAGCCGCAAGGCCTGTGAAGATTATGATGCGATCCTTCATTCCGTGGGAGGAGTGGATATCCAGCTTCTCGGGCTCGGGCATAACGGCCACATCGGTTTTAACGAACCCGGCTCCATCTTTGAGGCAGAGACACACTGTGTCACTCTGGCCGACCAGACAATCAAGGCAAATCGGCGTTTCTTCGAGTCGGAGGAGGAGGTTCCCCGTGAGGCATACACCATGGGAATCAAGACGATCATGTCGGCCCGCCGCATTTTGATTGTGGTCTCCGGCGCGGATAAGGCCGACATTGTGAAGAAGGCCTTCTTCGGCCCCATCACTCCCCAGGTGCCGGCTTCCGTCCTGCAGCTGCATCCTGATGTGACCCTTGTGGCAGACGAGGCGGCATTAGGGTGAGTCAACTCTGTTTTTCAGAAAACAAGGCATTTTTTGTCCGGATTTCGGGACAGCACAGAAACGAGGTATATCATGTCGAAAAAGCATAAAATCATCAATGGTCTTGTATTCCGGGAGGAGGGAGCCTTCGAGCCTGCAACGGTCTATCTGTGCGGTGACAGAATTGTTTCGGAGGAAGCCTATTCCGCATCGGACGCCGATGAAACCATTACCGATGCGGAGGGATGCTATGTCATCCCCGGACTCACCGACATCCATTTCCACGGCTGCATGGGAAGCGACTGCTGCGACGGCACGGAGGAGGCATTTCGGGTCATTACGGAGTACGAGCTGCGCCAGGGCGTCACTTCCGTCACTCCCACTACCATGACCATGTCCGAGGAAGTGCTGACCGGGATCTGCCGGGCGGCAAAAGATTTCTCCTGCGCAGACGGAGCCGATTTCTGCGGCCTGTATATGGAGGGCCCCTTTATCAGCCCTGCCAAAAAAGGCGCACAGAACGAGAAATACGTCCACGTTGCGGACACGGAAATGCTGCAGCGGCTTCAACAGGCTTCCGGCGGCCTGATCCGCACGGTGACGGTAGCGCCGGAAACAGAAGGCTCCATGGAATTTATCCGGAGAAATAAAGACAGTATAAACATTTCCCTTGCCCACACCTGCGCCGACTACGATACCGCAAGGGAGGCCCTTGCCTGCGGCGCCTCACAGCTCACCCACACTTACAATGCCATGATGCCCTTCAGCCACCGGGCTCCGGGACCCATCGGCGCCGCCGCGGACAGCAGTCACTGTATGGCGGAGCTGATCTGCGATGGCGTTCATGTCCATCCCGCCGCAGTCCGCACTACCTTTAAGATATTCGGCGATGACAGGATCATCCTGATCAGCGACAGCCTGCGGGCCACAGGCCTTAAGGACGGCGAGTATGAGCTCGGGGGACAGACGTTCATAGTCCGGGGAAATCTGGCAAAGTTACCGGACGGCACCATCGCAGGCTCCGTCACCAACCTCATGGACTGTCTCCGCAAGACTGTCCTCGAAATGGGGATTCCTCTGGCCAGTGCGGTCAAATGTGCAGCTGTCAATCCCGCAAAGGCTGTCGGAATTTATCAGGATTACGGAAGCCTTGCCTCCGGCAAATATGCCAATATCGTGCTTTTGAACCAGGATCTGAGCCTGAGAGCGGTCTTTCACCGCTCGGATGCCGTCCCCTTGGCATAAATTATTTTACAGGAGGGAAATCTATGACAACAATGGTTCTCGACATAGGCGGCACTGCTATCAAATCCGGTCTTTACACGGACGGAGCTCTCTCCGGGATCAGGGAAACGCCCACGGAGGCCAGGCTGGGCGGACCTCATGTGGTAAACCGTGCCATGGAGATTATCAAAGAATATCAGAAGCTCGGCTCCTTCCAGCGCATCGGGATCAGCACCGCCGGACAGGTGGATCCTTTGCAGGGCAAGATTATCTATGCCAACGAAAATATCCCCGACTATACCGGCACTATGCTGAAAGAGATCATGGAGCAGGAATTTCATGTCCCCGCCGCCGTGGAAAATGATGTCAATGCGGCTGCATTGGGCGAAGCCGCCTTCGGCGCCGGAAAAGGAATCTCCGATTTTGTCTGCCTCACCTACGGGACCGGAGTGGGCGGCGCTATTTTCACCGGTGGAAAGCTATATTCCGGAAGCAGTTTTTCCGCCGGTGAATTTGGCGCCATTGTCACACATCCCGACCGGCGGGACACGAGGCAGAGCCTGCTTTCGGGCTGTTATGAAAAGTACGCGTCCACCACAGCCCTGGTCAGCAGGGCCAGGGAGGCTGATCCCTCCCTGTCAAACGGCCGCATCATATTTGAACGCCTGGACGACCCCGGCGTCAGGCATCTGGTGGATCAATGGATCATGGAGATTGTCTACGGGCTGAGCACCATCATCCATATGCTGAACCCCTCCTGCGTCATTCTGGGGGGCGGCGTTATGGAACAGCCCTATGTACTGGATAAGATCAATGCGATACTCTACCCGGATCTGATCCCTGCCTTCCGGCATGTTACAATCAGAAAAGCGGAGCTGGGCAACCGCGCCGGCATGCTGGGAGCGGCTGTCCTGGGGCAGGAGCCGGCGATCAGGGACTAATCGCATCACTATTGGAACAGGAGGTGACAACTTGACAGGCAATATTTTAGAGCAGATTACAGAACAGTACCATTCCCTCACCCGTTCCGGAAAGAAACTGGCCGATTTTATTTTCTCCAACACACACGATGCGCAATATCTTTCCATCTCCAATCTGGCGGAAAGCAGCGGTGTATCGGAAGCCTCCATCACCCGCTTCTGCCACAGCCTGAACCTGTCCGGATACAATGAATTAAAACTGGCGCTGGCCAAGGCCTCCTATGTCACGGATATGGGAGAGCCCTGGGAATCGTCCGATACCATTGCCTCCGAAGACACGGCGGACAGCATTTTCAGCAAATTGCACGCCGCCAATATTCTCTCCCTGAATGAAACCATGGAGCTTCTGGACGAAAACGAAATTTCCAGGGCGGTGGATCTCATCTCTTCCGCAGAAAGGGTATTCTGCTTCGGACAGGGGGGAAGCATGGTCATGGCCATGGAGGCGTGGGCGCGTTTTTCCACCGCCACATCCCGTTTTGTGCACATTGAGGATTCCCATATGCAGGTCATGAGTATTGCGCTGGCATCTGAAAAGGACGTGATTCTCTTTTTCTCCTATTCCGGCTCCACAAAGGATATGGAGGATGTCATGCGCATTGCCCGAAAGCAGCGTGTGTCCGTCATATTGATCACGCATTTTCCAAAGTCCCGTGCCACGGAATTTGCAGACGTGGTGCTTCTCTGCGGCTACAATGAAAGCCCTCTCCAGTCCGGCTCCGTAGCCGCCAAGGTAGGGCAGCTCTTCCTGATCGAGTGCCTTTTTTATATTTTCTGCAAGCGCAATCTCGAAGTGTGCGCTGACGCCCGCTCCGCTACCGCCGAAGCGATCACACAAAAATTGCTGTGAGTCACGGAGCCTGATCCGGATGATAAACTTAATTCCATAATTTCTTAAGAATCTTTATAAAACCTTTAGTACATGGTCAAACTTTGGACATATTTTCCATGTATGATAAATACATAAACAAAGGAGCTGTTGAGTTTTAACACACTGGTTAGGGTTCTGTCAGCTTCGACTAAAAACAATCCTGATTTATCAGGTTCCTATAGATACTTTCAAACACAATTCCCCCTATTTAAGCAAAAGCTCCGGCCAACACCGGAGCTTTTGCTTTTACTCATTCAGGTCTGTCACAGACGGCTTTTAAAATCTTCATAGACAGGCTGTCTGACAATCCGGCAATGCCCGTCCTCCTGCCTCAGCGCGATGAAGGGCAGCGGCACCCCGTTAAAGGTATTATTTTTCACCATGGAATAAATCGCCATATCCTCAAACACCAGTCTGTCGCCCTCCCCCAGCGGCTGATCAAAGGAATACTCTCCTATGATATCTCCCGCCAGGCAGGTAGGACCTCCCAGACGGTAAGTACAGGGCTTCTCCCAGGGTTCCCCGCTTCCCTGTAAAGGCGGCCTGTATGGCATTTCCAGCACATCCGGCATATGGCAGGCTGCGGAGGTATCCAGTATGGCAAGATGTAGTCTGCCGCACATACGCAGATCCGTCTCCTGCGTCTCCAGCACAGTGGCAATCAGAAATCCGGCGTTCAGGGCAATCGCCTCCCCGGGCTCCAGATAGACCTCCAGGCCGTATTTTTCCTGCATCCTCCTGATACATCTTTCCAGCCGGGGGATATCGTAACCGTCTCGGGTAATATGGTGCCCGCCGCCGAAATTAATCCATTTCATCCGGGGCAGATATTCTCCGAACTTTTCTTCCACCGCATCCAGCGTCTTTTCCAGGTCGTCGGAATCCTGCTCACAGAGGGTATGAAAGTGAAGCCCGTCCAACAGCTCCACGCCCTTGCCGGGCTGAATGCCTTCGGCAAAATTCTTTTTCGTCACTCCCAGCCGGGAGCCCGGAGCACAGGGATCGTATATGGCGTGACCCTCCTGTGTGGAACACTCCGGATTCACACGCAGTCCGATACTCTTCCCTGCGGCTCTCGCCCTGCCCCCAAGCTTCTCTACCTGTCTCCAGGAATTAAATACAATATGGTCGCAATATCCCAAAATTTCCGCAAAATCCGCTTCCCGGTAGGCGGGAGAGAAAATGTGGTTCTCGCATCTGATGCCCTGCTGCGCCAGAGGCTTTACCATTTCCTCCGCGCATAGCCTGGCTTCATACAGCCCGCTGGCCGTTGCTCCGCAGAGATACCTGCCGATCAGGGGGTAAAGCGCATACATGGAAAATGCCTTCTGGGCCAGCAGGATATGCGCTCCCGTGCGCTCCATGATCCCGTGCAGAATTTCCAGATTCCTTTTGACCAGCGCCTCGTCCACCACATAACAGGGAGTGGGCAGTTCTGAAAAAGTCATGATCCGTTCTCCTTTGTCAAGTACATCGAAAAATAAGTTTCTAGTACAGCATTGTGGAAATAACAGTGAATATCAGTGCCCAATATTTGTGTCAGGGCAAGGCGGAGGAGGGAGGCGATGCGGTATCAAATTGCTAAAGCAATTGTTGACTGACGGTGCTGTGTGCCAGTGGCACACGTCCAGCACGGAGCGCAGACCAACGCGGCAGATGGAAATTCAGGCAAGTCATATGGCTGGTTACTTATTATTCGATGTACTGGGAATAAGGTTGTTATAGCATAATTACTCCACCAGCACAGGATCCTCCTCCACCACCCAGGGCAGGCCGTACTCATTCAAGGCGTCCATAAAGGGATCGGGATCAAACTCTTCCACATTGAATACGCCGGGCTTTTTCCAGACGCCGTTCAATACCAGCATGGCCCCGATCATGGCGGGAACGCCTGTGGTGTATGAGATCGCCTGGGAGCCCAGTTCCCGGTAGCACTCCTGATGGTCACAGACATTATAAATATAGACAGATTTCTCTTTGCCGTCCTTCACGCCGGTAAAAATACAGCCGATATTTGTCTTTCCCACTGTGCGGGAACCCAGGGAGGCGGGGTCTGGCAGCAAGGCTTTCAGAAACTGGATCGGCACAATCTCCTTTCCCTCGAACATCACCGGATCGGTGCGCAGCATGCCCACATTTTCCAGGCATTTCATGTGGGTCAGGTAGCTCTGTCCGAAGGTCATAAAGAACCGGATCCTCTTGATGCCGGGAATGTTCTGCGCCAGCGATTCGATCTCCTCATGGTGAAGCAGATACATATCCTTCCTTCCCACCTGTGCGAAGTCGTACTCCCTCTTGATTTCCATGGGCTTTGTCTCCACCCATCGGCCGTTCTCCCAGTAAGACCCGTTGGCGGAAACCTCCCGCAGATTGATCTCAGGGTTAAAATTTGTGGCAAAGGGATAACCGTGGTCTCCGCCGTTACAGTCCATGATATCAATGTAGTGGATCTCGTCAAAATAATGTTTCAGCGCATACGCCGAGAACACACCGGTAACGCCGGGATCAAACCCGCTGCCCAGAAGCGCGGTGATCCCCGCCTTCTCAAACCGTTCCCTGTATGCCCACTGCCAGGAATAATCAAAGTATGCCGTAAAGCCCTTCTCCTTGCAGCGCTTCTCGTATATCGCCCGCCATTCGGGATCTTCCGTATCCTCCGCCTCATAATTTGCTGTGTCAATATAGTCCACACCGCAGGCAAGACAGGCGTCCATGACGGCCAGATCCTGATAGGGCAGCGCCAGATTCAGAACCGCCTCCGGCTGCTCTCTTTTGATCAGTCTGATCAGATCCTCCACATCCTCCGCGTTCACAGCCGCCGTGGTCACCACGGCCTCTGTTCCCTGGGCCTCCAGCTTCTCTTTCAGCGCGTCACATTTGCTCACCGTGCGGCTGGCAATACAAATCTCTGAAAAGACATCCGCTTTCTTTGCGCATTTCTGGATCGCCACGGAAGCCACGCCACCGCAGCCTATGATTACTATTTTAGCCATTTTTCCCTTCCTTTCGCTGTTTTACTGTAAAAGTCTTCAAACTTGACTCTGTGGTACCGCGAGGTGTTTCGTGCTTTTTTGCACGAAATCCCGAGACAGCAGTGCGCCAAACCGCATGCTCCTGCGGTTTGTGTGCATCAACTAAACTCCCAACTTTCATATATGGTGGAGCAGCCTGGCGCATGGGAGTTTAGTACATCGAATCATAAACGACTTGCCGTTTGATACAGTCCCTTAACCGTGTACCTCCACCTTCCGAAGCAGCTTCTCCACATAGGCGGGAAGGCAGAAGGCTCCCTCGTGAAGCTTTGGCGTATAATATTTCGTTTCCAACCCTCTGGCCAGCCATCGCTCCGCATCCAGATCGTGCACCGGGTGATACTTCTTGGACGCAAACCCGAACAGCCAGTGCCCGGAAGGATATGTGGGAATGTGGGCCTGATAAACGCGGCTGATGGGAAAGCTCTCCACGATCCGCTTATGGGCGCGCATACAGGCAGTGGCATCGGTTTCATAAAAAGGACTTTCGTGCTGATTCACCATGATACCGTCCTCTTTCAGCGCCTTGTAGCAATTCCCGTAAAACTCCTTGGTAAAAAGCCCTTCCCCGGGACCAAAGGGATCCGTTGAATCCACGATAATGAGATCATACTCATCTTCCTTTGACCGCACATACTTCAGACCATCCTCAATATGGATCTTCACCTTTTCATTGCGCATTTCGCAGGAAACACTGGGCAGATAATCCATACATACCTTGATCACTTCCTCGTCGATCTCCACCAGGTCGATCTGCTCGATCTCCGGATAGCGCACCAGCTCCCTCACCGCTCCGCCGTCCCCCGCGCCGATCACGAGAACCTTTTTCACATGTGGATGCACTGCCATGGGCACATGGGCTATCATCTCATGGTAGATAAACTCATCCTTCTCCGTCAGCATAATGTAGCCGTCAAGCACCAGGAACCGTCCAAACTCCGGCGACTCAAACACCTCGATCTGCTGCAGCTCACTCTGTCCGCTGTACAACTGCCGATCCACTCGAATAGACAGCTTTACATTCGGCGTATGCGGCTCCGAAAACCATAATTCCATATAAAACCCTCCTTTTCCTCAAAACACTATCTCCTTTAACACATTCAATCTCTCAATATCCGCATCCTCAGGTCCCGTCATGGAGCACCCCTTTTCCTTTGCGTAGGTAATATACTCCAGGATATCCGCCGTGATCTCCTCCCCCGGCGCCAGGATCGGGATCCCGGGGGGATAACACATGACAAATTCGCTGCAGATACGTCCTTCTGTCTCCGCCAGCGGAAGGGATTCCTTCTCCGCGTAGAAAGCGCTCTGGGGAGAAACCGCAACCCTGGGTTCTATATATTCCTGGGTAAACATTCCCGTGTTATCCCTGCTGTACTTCCGCCTGATCTCCACCAGCGCACTGATCAGCCTCTCTATGTCCCGCTCCCTGTCGCCGATGGAGAGATAGGCCAGGACGTTGGCGATATCCCCCAGCTCCATCTGGATGTCATATTCATCCCGCAGGATATCGTATACTTCAATACCGGCAAGCCCGATGCCCAGCGTATTGACCGTCAGCTTCGTCTGGTCAAGATCATAGATGCTGTCCTGATTGATCAGTTCCGGTGTGTAGGCGTAATACCCGCCGATCCGGTTGATCTCTCCCCTCGCGTACTCTGCCAGCGCCGTCACCTTGCGAAATTCTTCCCTTCCCCGCAGCGCCAGGTTCCTCCTGGAAATATCCAGGCTTGCCAGAAGCAGATAGGAGGCGCTGGTGGTCTGGGTCAGGTTGATAATCTGCCGCACATACCCGGGATGCATGTCCGGCCCCGTCAGCAGAAAAGAACTCTGGGTCAGGCTTCCGCCGGATTTGTGCATACTGACGGAGGTCATGTCCGCACCTGCTTCCATGGCGGAAACGGGCATATTTTCCCCAAAATAGAAATGGGTTCCATGGGCTTCATCCACAAGCACCTTCATCCCATGGGCATGGGCCAGCTTCACAATACTCCGCAGATCCGAACAGATCCCGTAATATGTGGGATTGTTCACCAGCACCGCCACCGCATCGGGATTCTCCCGTATGGTCTTTTCCACCTGGGAAACCTTCATGCCCAGGGCGATGCCAAGCCTGCTGTCCATATCCGGATTCACATAGATAGGGATTGCACCGTTCAGCACCAGCGCGTTGATCACGCTCCTGTGGACATTTCTGGGCAGAATGATCTTGTCCCCCTTTTTACAGACGCTGAGCACCATGCCCTGCACGGAGGAAGTGGTTCCGCCCACCATCAGAAAAGCGTATGCCGCGCCAAAAGCCTCCGCCGCCATCTCCTCCGCCTCACGGATCACGGAGACAGGATGACACAGATTGTCCAGGGGTTTCATGGAGTTCACGTCGATACTCACACACTGCTGCCCCAGCAATTCTATCAGTTCCGGATTGCCCCTGCCCCTCTTATGTCCCGGCACGTCAAAGGGAACGATCCTGTTCCTTCTAAACTCCTCCAGCGCCTCGTAGATGGGCGCCCTCTCCTGATTAAACCGACCCATGCCTTTTCTTCCTTCTGAGATACCCGCCTATCATTTACCGATTAATTACACATTTTTACCTGCCCAACTGGTAAATGGAGCATTAGTACACATTCCTGCCGCTGAAAATCTCTATCATCTCCCTGCGCAGGTTATCCATAATCTCCAGTCTGACCTTAGGCGGCAGTTCATAGACATCGCTGTTAAACAGATAATTCTGCAGGTCAATCTCCTTGATCAGCATTTTCGTGTGGAAAATATTTGCCTCATATACATTGATATCCACGGCATCATACTTTTGCCGCGTCTCTCCCGCAATATAATCCTGAATGGAAGTAATCCGGTGATCCATAAACAGTTTATGCCCGCCCAGATCCCTTGTAAACCCCCTCACCCTGTAATCCATGGTGATGATATCCGAGTCAAAGGAACCGATCAGATAGTCCAGCGTTGACAGGGGCGTAATCTCCCCACAGGTAGCCACATCGATGTCCACACGAAAGGTGGCAAGGCAGGTTTCCGGATGATATTCCGGATACGTATGCACCGTGATATGGCTCTTGTCCAGATGCGCCACCGTCGTATCCCCGGCGGGAATCTTGCTCTTCTCGCCGATCAGGATCGTCACGGAGCTGCCCTGTGGCTCATAGTCCTGGCTGGAAATATTCAGCACATGGGCGCCGATCATATCCGTCACGTTGGTGAGCAGCTTGACCAGACGCTCGGAGTTATACTGCTGGTCTATATAGGCAATATAATCCTTCTGCTCGCGCTGCGTCTTCGCATAGCAGACATCATAAATGTTAAAACTCAATGATTTGGTCAGATTGTTAAATCCGTACAGGGAAATCTTATCGCTCATGGCATCCTCTTTTCCATCGAATCGGTAAATTTCATCCGTGCGCCCCTGCGCATCAAAAAAGACAAGTGCACTTACCATCACTTGTCCTGAAAGTCCTGTTATGTTTCGTTTCCCTGTCTGTCGTGCCCCTGTCAGGGCGGAACAACGGATATGAAAAAACAGATATATGGTTTTTAGAGTCTATATAGCAAATATTTTACTTTTACTACTCTTATTGACCGTTTCACAAGTTAGATGTGCATCAGCACCGGTTTATAGTCACCAACTTATAAAATTTGAGCTTTTAACTCAATCAATAAGGCAACACAGTTGCCAAAATATTTGCATGGAAGACTCTCAACTGTCTGTTCTCCATACGTTCAAAATATATCACAGTTCCACTTCAAAAGTCAATTCAAACTTTTCATTTTTTTCAGGATATGTTAAACTAAAATAGCAGTTCAGGCAGGACTCTGGGCTGTTTCCCTGAACATTACCAACGATAGGCAGATAATTGCGAAACCTTCACTTGAACAAAGGACTCACTCTCATCCGGACTTTCGCAATTGCCTATACCAATAATAAAGGCCGAAAGGATTCCATACCCCATGAGCAGAAAACGTTTCATTCCCTATCTTCTATTCCTGGCGATCAGTCTTCTGGCTGAACTTTTTCTTTTTAATTACAAGCACTGGCAGACCATTGGCAATCACGAGATCATCCCGGAACAGATCACTCTGGGAGACGCTTATATTTCCAACGGGGACGGCACTTATTCCTCCGGCGAGGGCGATTATTCCATCGCCGTTCCGAATCTGGATCTGGAACTGAAATCCGTATACTTTCATATTACCATCCCCAACGAGGATCCAACACTCCCCACCGTCACCACCATCTATCAGACTGTCACGGATGACGGACACAGTTTTGAATACGGCCTGCCCGCAAAGGAATTATGGTCCAACCAGCCAAAGAGCTGCTATTACACCTACCACCTGTACGGAAACTGTACCGGGCTTCGTTTTCTTCCGGATCTGGAGCCCTGCTCCCCCATTTCCATCGAGATACGCCTGAACCCTGTCATTCCCCTGTCCTTTTCCTTTCTGCGCATGGCAGGTCTGTATTTTGTACTATGTTTTCTGTACCTTTTCCGGCCGGCTTCATCTGTCTACCGTATCGCCTATCTGCGGATCCCCGCTCCCCTGCGGACAGCGATGCTGGCGTTTCTGTTCCTGGCGCACATTGCCGTCTTCTGGAAGCTGGCGGGCCTGGATCCCAGCTACACAGGCGGCATACCGGAGCACCACAGACAATACCAGAAGCTTGCGGAAGCCCTGCGGGAGGGATCCGTGGCCTTGCTGGAGGAGCCGGCGGAGGCATTTCTCACCATGACCAACCCCTATGACCTGGATTACAGGAGAGATGTCCTGATCCGGAACAATGCCACCTACCTCTGGGATACCGCCTACTTCGAGGGAAAATATTATGTCTATTTCGGCGTGGTTCCCGTGCTGCTGTTCCATTTTCCCTATCATGTACTGACAGGCGGCGCGCTTCCCAACCACATCGCCGTGTTTTTCGCGCTGGTATTACTGCTTTTGGGCATACTCGGCACTTTGCATGAGTTTGTCAAAAAATGGTTTCCCGGCCTCTCCCTGGGCACCTGGTTCCTGACTGCGGAGACCTTCCTTCTGGGCAGCAACCTGATCTATATGGCCAAGCGTCCCGACCTGTACCATCTCCCCATTGTCACAGGTCTGGCCATGGGTATGCTGGGACTCTTCTGCTTTCTCCGGGCGGACAGAAATGACCGTATCTCCCTGAAATACCTGGCTGCAGGCGCTCTCCTGACGGCGCTGACAGTGGGATGCCGCCCTCAGCTTATCCTGTTCGCGGTCTTTCCCGTCATCCTCTTTCGCAAATACCTGTTTTCCCGGGATTTTTACCGGAAGAGGGAGGGCAGGCAGGCTGTTGTCTCCGCCGCTGTGCCTGTGATCCTGATGGCTGCCTTTTTCATGTATTATAATTATGCCCGGTTCGGCTCTGTCTTTGATTTCGGCGCTTCCTACAACCTGACCACCAACGATATGAGATACCGCGGCTGGGTATGGGGACGGATCCCCCTGGGACTTTTCGTCTACCTGATCCAGCCCATGAGGCTGATCACGGATTTTCCTTTCGCGGAGGCGCTGTACACCACCACACAGTACATGGGCGTTACCATCCAGGAGTATACCCCCGGCGGCATCCTTGCCACGCACCTGTTTGCATGGGCGGCAGTCCCCGCGCTTTTCCTGAAACCGCATATCGATACCGGTCACAGGCTTCCCCGCGCCTTATCCATAAGCAGTCTGGTCGCTGCTTTTGTGATCCTGGTGGCGGACACGGAAATGTCCGGTCTCCTGTGGCGCTATTTCAATGATTTCTCCCTGTTCGTAATGCTTGCGGCATTGCTCTGTGTCTGGATCATAGCCTGTACAAAAAAAATGACGACCCCTTCCACAAGGAAATGGCTCATCACTTTGCTGTTGATCTGTTTTGTGACGGAAGTACTGTTTCAGGGAATGTTCTTTTTCCTGGATACAGGCAGTTCCCTGATGGATACCAGATCCGACCTGTACTCCAGGGTGAGGTACCTGATCGCCTTCTGGCTGTAGAATGCGTCCGCCGGAAATTGCATTTCTTCTAAAACTGCATTTCCTCCTGGATATACAGTTCTTCCTCTATCATGCCGATGCCGGTAAACACCGCCCAGACATAGGGGGCGCCGTACACGTTTAAGGTCTTGGGGCCTACGATCCTTTTCGGGGCTCCCTCCCCCACCTGGTCACGGAGAAGCTTTTCATAGGCTTTCTCAAAGGTACTCCTGGTGATGGAACGCTCCCGCCTGTCCGTAAAGAGTTCCCCTCCCTTGATCATATAGGTGAAGGGCAGACCCTTCTTCGTCAGAAATTCCCGACCCTCCTGCTCCACGATCTTATCCCAGAGATTGTCTATTGTGAATGCTTCATTATGAAATACCATAGGGCTCCTTCCATCTGACGATCCAGATGTTTTATCTTTAAAGTCGAGGTAAAAATTCCCTCTTATAAGCATGGTACTCGTAACTAGCAATCTTGTCAAGAATTATGCGGAAATGGTTGAGTTGTGTCGCAATCGCGGACTGTTGCAGATTATTCCAGCTTTTTACACCTTTTCTGCGCCTCGACTGATCCTGATAGAGAACCTTATCAGACTGATTTAACAGATCCGTCAATTCCTCCATTCCCTTGCTTACAAAGATATGCGCTCCTATGGATAGTTCAATGTAAAAAGGCTTTTCACAAGTCTCGTTAAACAGGCTTCATGGATTTCGCAATATCCATGTCGTCAAACCCCGTAATTGATGTTTCAAGAAATACATTGATGCCATCGGTAAGCTAATTACTGACAGACATTCCTCATTGTTCAGCGTGGTATCCATTACAAATCCCTTTCAACGAGGAAGCAAATGTCTTATGGACGGAAAGGGACATACTACAGTCATCTCCCTCTGCGGACAGCATGATACAGGGTCCCTTTGCCGGTACCTCCTGAAAGACAAATTCTTCGTTTCCCGACTGGAACTCGAATAATTCCCCGTTGGAATAGAGTACCACACGGCTGCAGTTACTGTATATTTTCACCTCCAGGTTCCCCGAAGGAAGGATGGAGATACTCTCCGGCACAATATATACAAAAGGTTCATCACTCCATTTTGCCTTATACCGGTAAAAAAGGGATCCCACCTGCTCCGGAGAAGCTCCGCTGCCCACTTCTCCCGTCAGGCAGGGCAGATCCACTCCGGCCGCTGCCATATTCTTCTGCCAGATCAGGAACCCCATCCTCTCGCACAATTTCCACAGGGAGGGATCCGTGTGGATGCAGTTGGCCCCCATATCCTTCAGCAGACGGAAATCCTTTAAGACCCGCTGCTGTCTCTCCGCCCGGGAAATGTGCAGGGGAATCATATACTCTGCCGCCTTCAGGACAAATTCCCCGCCGTTTAAAAGCCAGCCCCTGCGGGGATGAAGGCGCAATTCCCGTATAGGGATCTGTTTTTTCAGTCTGTCAGTCTCCCTGCCTGCGGAATCCTGCAGGATCGCCTCCGCTTCATACAGGTAGGGATCCCTGCAGTCCCATAAATGAGGATGCAGTATTACGGACACCAGAAGTTCTTCCTCTTCCGCCTCCTGTCTGCATAAAAGTACGGTCTGCCCTGCTCTGTCCCTCATGATAAGGGACAGGATACTGTCCGCCTTCTCATGCTCCTCCTTCAGAAAGGTAAAACTCCACTCTATGAATGCCTTTCCCCTATCCAGTCTGCAGACTGTTTTTATTCCCTGCCCCGATGCTTTCCGGTCAAATTTCATCCTGTATGTTACCCTCCGTTGCGGAATATGTGATCCATTAACTGCTGTCAATTATTTTGTTCATAACGGGGATTTTTATGCCGATATAAGATATAAGAATAGAAAGGTGGAACTGCCCCTATGAAGATCACTTATATTTACCACAGCTGCTTTCTGATAGAAACTGCTGACTGCTATTATTTATTTGATTATTATAAAGGAGACCTTCCGGAACTGGATATCGAAAAGCCGATTCTGGTCTTTGCCAGCCACTGTCATAAGGATCACTACAATCCTGAGGTTTTTTCCATTCTTTCCAATGGCGGAATGAAGAAAATTTTTGCCGTCCTGTCCAATGACATACCGGTAAAACGTTATCCCCAGACGGATGCGGAGATTATGAAAGTCTACCACAGTCAAGAATACACGCTTCCCTGTGGCACACACCTGGAAACACTGCTCTCCACGGACAGCGGCGTTGCTTTTCTGCTGCAATGCGCGGAAGGCACCTTTTTCCACGCGGGCGACCTGAACGACTGGGGCACGGAAACGGACACGGAGCAGGAACGGAAGCAGATGCGGGGCAGCTACCGCGCCCAGATCAACAAATTACAAGGCCGCATCCTGGATGCCGCCTTTTTACCTCTGGATCCCAGGCTGGGAGATGCCTATGCCCAGGGGATTCTGTATTTTTTGCAACAGGCCGATGTGAAAAAGGTCTATCCCATGCACTATTGGGAACAGCCGGAGATCATTGACCGGTTTCTGAGTGAGTATCCCCGGTACAGGCAGCTTTTTATCTAAACGCTGCGTTCGTCACTTATCCTATAGATTCCGTCCCTGATACTGTATCGTCACCACATATACTGTTTTGTGCAATTCGTCAATGCGGAATATGACAATATAGTTATCAACCAACAGCTGTCCGTACCCTTTTCCGGCATATCTACCCTCACTGCCCTCCTGATGAGACTGGGGAAAGATGTCCAGGTTTAAAACAGCGTTCTTAATTCGGTCAACCTGTCCTCTTGCATTTTCAGGAGCCAGTTTCTCTTTTGCGATATATTCGTAAATGCTATCCAATTCACGTATCGCTCTGGGGTTAATTTATATTTTATATTTCTCCAAAATGCTTTTTATACAACCAGATCGCTATATCCATTTTTTGTTATAAATATAGGCTCCTGCTCTTTATGTGCAATATTGGATATCTCGGTTGTATTGCGCAAATCCTTAATAGGCATAATAAGTGGCATAATATTTGCTCCTTTCTTTGGACATAATTATAGCATATTTATGTCCATGCGGCAATGAGAAGATACACTGCTCCCTTAATAATCCGCCCAGTGCAACCTGTGCAGCTCGCCCTCCTTCTGCATCTGCCCGAACCCCTGCTGTCTCAGCGCCTCATACAATACGATTGCCACGGAATTAGACAGGTTCAGGGAGCGGATGGCAGGCAGCATTGGGATCCGGATGCAGCTTTCCTCATGCTCCACCAGGATCTCCTCGGGAATCCCGGCGCTCTCCTTTCCGAACATAATGTAGTCATCCGGCGCATAAGCCGCTTCCGTATAGACTCTTTTCGCCTTCGTGGTCGCCATCCAGATCCTCGCACCGGGATGCATTTCCTGAAATTCCGCGAAATTCAAATACCTGGTCACATTCAGATGCTCCCAGTAATCCATTCCTGCGCGGCGGATGGACTTTTCATCCAGGCGAAATCCCAGCGGTTCGATTAGATGAAGGGACGTACCTGTGGCCACACAGGTACGTCCGATATTTCCGGTATTTCCCGGTATCTCCGGCTGATGTAAGATAATGTGCATCTAATTGCCCTTCTTTTCTGCCCGTAATCTTTTCACAAAATGCTCCATTCTACCGATTGCCACCTTCAATTTCTCCAGGGAATAGGCATAGGAGATCCTCAGATACCCTTCGCCGCAGTCCCCGAAGGCCGTGCCAGGCACTACCGCCACCTTTTCTTCCTCTAAGAACCTTGTAGCAAATTCATCGCTGGTCATGCCAAATTCCTTTATGCAGGGGAACACATAAAAGGCTCCGTAAGGCTCAAAGCACTCCAGCCCCATCTCCCGGAACGCGTTCATCAGGAAACGTCTGCGCTGATTATATGCCGTGCGCATTTCTGCCACATCGTCATCCCCGTTCTTCAAAGCCTCCACTGCCGCATACTGGCTGGTGGTGGGGGCACACATAATCGCGAACTGATGGATCTTGGTCATCTGCTGCAGGATCTCCCTGGGACCGCAGGCATAGCCCAGCCTCCACCCCGTCATGGCATACGCCTTGGAAAAACCGTTGATCAGTATGGTGCGCTCCTTCATTCCGGGAAGTTCCACAATGGACACATGCTTCTCCTTGTAGGTCAGTTCCCCATAAATCTCATCAGACATGACGAAAATATCATGTTTCAGGATCACCTCCGCGATGGCCTCCAGATCCTTCCGTTCCATAATGGCTCCGGTGGGATTATTGGGGAATGGCAGAATCAATATTTTGGTCTTGTCCGTGATGGCCGCTTCCAGTTCCTCCGCCGTCAGCCGAAACTCATTCTCCGCCTTTAAGTCAATGATCACAGGCTTTGCCCCTGCCAGGATGGCACAGGGCTCATAAGACACATAGCTGGGCTGAGGAATCAGCACTTCCTCCCCGGGATTGATCATGGCGCGAAGCCCTATGTCAATTGCCTCCGATCCACCCACGGTGATCAGCACTTCCGTCATGGGGTCATAGGCAACGCCATGCTTCCTGTGGATATAATTGCAGATCTCCTGCCGGAGCTCCTTCAAACCGGAATTGGAGGTATAAAATGTCCTCCCTTTTTCCAGGGAATAAATACCCTCGTCCCGGATATGCCAGGGCGTGTCAAAGTCAGGCTCGCCCACGCCCAGGGATATGGCATCCTTCATCTCACTCACAATGTCGAAAAACTTGCGGATGCCGGAGGGCTTGATCTCTACTACTTTATCTGCTAACGGATTTCTCATGGCGTGATCATCTCCCTTTCATCTTCCCGAACCTGGGAAAGCACAGTTCCGTGATCCTTGTATTTCTTTAAGATAAAATGGGTCGCCGTGCTCAATACCGTGTCCAGTGTGGAAAGCTTATCGGACACAAAGCTGGAAACTTCACGGAGAGTCTTCCCCTCCAGGATCACCATCAGATCGTAGCCGCCGGACATCAGATAGACGCTGCGCACCTCCGGATAGCGGTAAATCCGCTCCGCCACATTGTCAAACCCCTGTCCTCTCTGAGGTGTGACACGCACCTCGATCAGCGCGGATACCTTCTCGTTGCTGGTCTTCTCCCAGTCGATCAGGGTGTGATAACCGCAGATCACGCCCTCCGCCTCCAGCGCCGCCAGTTCATTCACCACATCCACTTCCTGTACCCCCAGGATCACCGCAAGCTCCTTTAAGTCAATGCGGCTGTTCTTTTCAATCACGGTCAATAGCTCTTCTCTCATTCTTCTCCTCATTTCTGCGCTGCTCAAAAAGGTAGGTAAACACCCTTCTCTGCACTTATTTTGATATCCCGTAAATCCCATCCCGCTTAGGACGATCCATGTACCGGATCTCCTCTTCATTGATCAGGATCCTGTCATTGCTGTCCGTCACCTTTCCCACCACCACCGCAGGGATTCCCTCCGCCTCAAGGGCGGACACCAGCGTGGCGCCGTCTTCGCTTGTCATCAGAAGACACCCGCCAGACAGCAGCTCATAGGGATTCACATTACAATACTCACATACCTCCACGGTTTCCTGCCGCAGAGGCAGTTTCTTCAGGTCAATGGTCAGTCCAACGCCTGCACCCTCCGCAAGTTCCCAGAGTGCTCCGAAAATGCCGCCCTCGGAAACATCATGCATGGCGCACACGCCGGACTTCACGGCGGTGGCAGCCTCCGGTATCACGGACAGAAACCCGTCAAAACATGCCGCTTCCTCCACAAGCCAGCACGGATAACGCTCCAGAAGCTTTTCCCGATGCAGCTTCGCCAGACAGGCGGTGCCCTCCAGGCCGATCCACTTGCTGATCACCACATCCTGTCCCGGCGCCGGGGCTTTCAGGCTTTTGTATCCCTTTTCCGGTATGCTCCCAATCCCCGTGATCACTCCGTATGGCACTGTCACAGCCGACGTAACCCTGGTCTGCCCTCCCGCAATCTGCATATGTAACCGGCCGCAGGTTCTCTCCGCTTCCGCCATAAATTCCTTTAAATCCGGTTCTTCCAGATCCTCCGGCAGCAGCAGGGTGATCAGGACGGCTGTGGGTTCCGCTCCCTGCGCCGCCAGATTATTGGCACACTTTTGGATCAGCTGAGTCATGGTCCGCTGTTCTGCGGGATACGTCCTGCCTGCGCTGTCTGATTCCTCCGGTTTGGACCGTACAGCCTTCCACGAGGTATCTGTTCCCTCCGATCCGGACGGCACAGCCTTCCACGCATCATCGGATCCCTCCGCTGCCGTCGCCGATACCGCCAGTGCCGCCTCCTGGACACAGGATACTGTCAAAGTGTCGCCGGAAAAAGAGAAAACGGCGCAGTCCTCCCCCATGCCTGCGCCATTTACTATTTCTTCTCTCCTTCTATGGATCTGTCTCAGGACAGAACGTTTTAAAATATTTGTCGATATTTTCCCGACCTTCATTTTGAAACCCCTGCGTTTATTTCCAAATCTTTATTCGTCATCGTCGTCCTCATACTGCGGCGGTGCCGTCAGTATGGCGGCCACATTTCTCACATGATCCACACTTCCTGTGCCGATGGCAGCCATGATCTCTTCATAAGCATGCGCGTCACCGGTGGCCACTCCTACCACAGCGCTCCTTGGCGTCATCTTATAGCTGCTGCTGTTGATCTGCTCACGGCTGACCTCCACGCCGTTTTCCGTCACAACCTTCCAGAGCCTTGCCTTATATCCAATATGGGCGCTCTCTGTGACAACCACATATCCCACGGGCTGGGAAGCGTCCGCAATCAGATTGTCTGCAGGCGGATTGATCACCTCCAACACTTCACTTTCATAACTAACCTTGTGCCCGGGGTCACGGGTTTCTTTTCCATATATGTTGAAAGTAATCCTTTTATTCTCCGTATAACCTTCGATATAAATCGGATATTCCAAATTATTGACAAATCTGAAATCCTTGCCTGAGCTCTCCGCGATCGCCGCATCGGCGGAAGGGTGTACATAAGTTACGATCATGGAATGGTTATGCCGTTCCGTGACATCCAGTTCGGAAAGCAGAACTGCATTGTATAAAGTAGTGGATACCTGGCAGATCCCGCCGCCAAGGCTGTCCACTACCTTGCCGTTGACATAAGATGCCGCCATATAATAGCCGTTTGACTCCGTAAAGGGCGCAACCGCTTCATAAGTGGAAAATTCCTCCCCGGGATACAGGGTGACGCCATCAATCAGACGGCAGCCATTCTCCACATTGGCGCTGCGGGCAGAACCCGATGAGGTATAAGAGGTGGTAAAAGTACCCAGCACATCCGTCACCTGCGCCAGCTCCTCTGCGCTGCCCTTAGGCTCCTCCACAATGACATCAAGGGCAATCTGGCAGGGCTTGTGATCCCATTCCGTGGTCAGATAATCATAGATCAGGTCAATGGACGCCTCCACATCCAGGGAATACCCCGTCTGGCCCTCCACCACCTGAAACTCGCCGTTTTCGCGTTTCAGGCCGGCATTGACAGCCTTTACGTCATATTTCACACACTCGTTGGTCAATATGTCGTTGATCGTCTGAAAATCAAAATCCAGTTCAATGGGATACACCAGGTTCTCATGTTCCAGATCCATCAGGATCTTATACCGCTCAATGACATTCCCATGGGTGCCCACTTCCAGCGCCTCGCTGACAAGTTCCGGATTGGCCCATCTGATCCCCAGGTCGCCTGCTGTCACCACCACCGGATGGTTTCCCCCTGCCAGCAGGGTGATCTCCGTCCCGCGCAGTCCGTCTATATATGCAGTTAAAGCCGCTTCCGCCTGTTCGGCGCTCATACCGGACAATTCGATATCCCCGGCAAATATACCGGTTTTGATGATTCCCTTTTCCTCCGCGTGGGCTGTGATCCCGACAGAAAGCATCAAGATCATCACGAGAGACGCAAGGATTTCTTTTCTAAATATTTTTTTCATAATCAGCCCCCTCATTGAATTAATTGAAAAAATATGTTAAAGTGGGAATGATCATCGCAATCACGATTATGGCAATGATCACCGCCGACACACGCTGTCTGGTCTTTTTATTATTCAAACGAAACATGACTCCGCATCTCCTTAAATAGATTAAAACTCTGAAAGGATATTATATATGAATTTAGTGTTTTTGGCAAGTTTAATTGTGTTTATTCTCTTTCTCTCCGTCCGTATTAAGCGACAGAACAAGATCCGGCAGAACAATGAAAAAAGCTTTTGGGAGCGGGAAAGGCTGGCAAATTCCGTCCGCAGGAAACCCCTTGACAATCTGAATTACATCCAGATTCCTCTGGAGACTTTTCCCACCCATATCATGCAGGAAGACGAAACCGTGCTGGAATGCATCAGCCTTATGGAATCCCTGACAGCCCAGAAGATTGTCAACCTGACCGGCTTGTCTAACACGGATCTGAAACTGGAATACGGCACCGCCAATATTACCGTTCTGACCGAATATGACCAGAATTATACCCTTCTGGTCCGCACACTGCAAAAATGGGCGGATACCCTGATTACTGCAGGCTATGCGGATGAAGCTGCCACTCTCATGGAGTTTGCCGTCAGCACCCGGACGGACATCAGCCGCACTTACTATCAGCTGGCAGACTACTATGTGTCCCGGCGGGAGAGCGAAAAGATCCAATGGCTGAAGGACACTGCCGACGGACTGCTCTCCTCCAACCGCAGTATCATCCTGAATCATTTAAAGGAAACTTATCCGGACATCTGAAATACGGGCAGGGACTCAATGCTGTTTACTGTTCTGTTTTATGTGTTACCCTGCCAATAGTATGTCTAACAGTTTGGATAACTATAATGAATAAGAGAAGGAGAAGATGGAAATGAAAAAATTACTTTTGATGATTTTATGTGCGGCGTTATGCTTTCAGATGACGGCCTGCGGACTGAATGGAGACATCCTTCAGAAGGACAAATGGATCGAAGAAGGTGCAGCCCAACTGGGCGGGGAGATCAGAAGCGGCGAATTTGTCCTGGAGGGAGAGGTCTATACCTTCCCGATGCCGTTGTCTGACTGGCTGGACAGGGGATGGCATATTTCCAACAGCTACGATAATAAGGACAGCTTTAAGCTGGAGCCGGGATATGAGTCCACCGAATTTGAACTCTTCAACGAAGAGGACGAATATGTGAGAGTCCGCGTCCTTAATACCTCTGACAAAGACGCAAAGCCGGAAGGATGCCTTGTATCATATTTGTATATCTCTACAACCCAGGATTTAAAATTTGTGTTACCCACAGGCATCAATAAAAGCAGCAAGCCGGCAGACATTCGCGCAGCCTATGGGGATCCCGATATTGATGAATCGGACAACGGTTTCTTTAAGGCCTATTACAACTATACCACTGAGGATGATTGGGAATGCCAGATAGAGCTGGGCGCATTTGACAACGACTATACCATAGATCCGTTCTCGTCTATGAGCTTTCAGATCAATTCCAGCTCGGAATGGGCGGTGTTTTATGAAAATGCCAGCGGGGAAGATGGCTGCAGAAGCTATATCAATTCAACATTGAATTCAGCCTTCCACGGCGATTTCAGCGAATATGTGGAGAAGCATTTCAGCACCCAGGAGGAGGCGGAAGCCTTATATGAATATGAGGTAAACTATTATGCTTCCTACCTTATCGATTATGCAGGCATAAACGAGGAAGCGCTCGATGAAGCGACGGTTGAGGAATTCAGGGAAATCGCCCGCCAGGTTCTCGCCAAGACGAAGTGGGAAATTACAGACTTGTCTGTCACGGGGGAGCATGGGAAACTGGACATTGATCTTTATCCCACGGATTACATTGACCGGATCGATGACGACCTCGACCAGGCGGTCAGTGAATTACAGACCAGATACGCAGGGGTCGACGCAGACAGCCTTACCGAAAGCCAGGTTGCGGAGATAGATCAGGTCTTGGCGGAAATCGTTCTGGACGCAATCAGGGACAGAGTGGAGGAGACGCAGCTTCAGGAACCGATCTCCAAATGGTATTTCCTGAATTATTCCGAGGGCATTCTGGGCAATGACGAGTGGGAGGAAATTGACAGCATCCTTTTAGACATCATGTGACTTCGCCGGAAGCAAATCCCCGGCTGACAGGCAACACAGGAAAACATGGCATGTAAAACTGCTGTAATCCCGGTATTTGTGGGTATTACAGCAGTTTTTTATGGCAGCCTCACTCCTGTCCTGTTTCAAAGCACATATGCAACATACGAACCAACGATCTGGTTGTTATCCATTTTGACAGGTGATACCGAAAAACCGTTTTTCACCCAAAGCATATGAGACGGTATGTTATTTGCGTCACAATATGCCCTTACCTGATAACTTCCGTTTTCTCTTGCCGTTTCTATACACTTTTGGACAATCATGCTGGCAATACCCTTGCATCTGTGTCCTTCGTCGAAGACTTCAATGACGTTAATAAAATCTTCTGTTTTACCGACTGCAATCGGAATATCCCTCCTGAACGACCATGAAAAACCTGTTATTTCATCCTGTTCACATGCAACCACCAAACTGCCGCCCTGACGTATCACAGCGGAAGTATACGGGTACTTTGCCAAGATCCATTCCCTGTCCTTTTCTGTTCCGATCCGAATCACCATATCACTTAACCTCCAAACTCATTATTTCTGCTGCCGCCTCATATGTGAGCGGGTTGCGCATCGTATAGTCAAATAGTACAAATATGTCTTCCTCATTTTTTTCTCCGGTCTTTATCGCTTCCACATCCCAGACCGGGTACTTAAATGGCTCTATATGAACCAGGCTCCTCTGTCGGTTTTCCCTTCTAAGCAATTCCCTGATCCTGTCCTTATAGGGCGTCAGGTCCTTTATAAAGCCAGGCCGGCTTTTCAGGTTTTCCCGCAGATACAAATCATAGGTCAGAAGCTCCCGGTATGCCGGCTCCCTGATCTCATCGTACCGGCCGGCAAATTCCAGCAAAACCTGATACCGATAGGTCCTGGCAGGGCTGTTCGTGAAATAACCCTTTTCCCTGTAAAATTCCGCCAGGGCTTCAAACATGGCAAACGGGCCTTCAAATACGGTCTCCAGCACAGGCAGGGTATGCGTAAACTGATTGCTGTTATAATACAGTTCCACCATTTCCTCAATCCCTTTCAGCCGGAGCACATCCTCATAGGACAGCCACCTTGTATAAAGCACCTCATAGGGCGGGCTGTCCAGATAATAGATTCCGTATTCCTCCGCCATTTTATGCATCAGGGAGCCCTTCAATACTTTCAGAAAGCCCAACTGCAGCTGTTCCGGCTTCATGCGGTATACCCTGTCAAAAGAATGCCCGAAACTGTCATAGTCCTCATAGGGCAGACCCGCGATCAGATCCAGATGCAGATGAACATTCCTGCCTCTGCGGATCGCCGCCACATTCGCTTCCAGCCTGTCAATGTCCATATTCCGGCAGATTGCCCCCAGCGTTTCAGGATTTACGGTCTGCACGCCGATCTCCAGCTGCGTCAGCCCCGGACGCAGCTGATTCAAAAGCGCAATCTCATCCTCCCGCAGGATATCCGCGGAAATTTCAAAGTGAAAATTTGTGACGCCATTGTCATGTTCGTAAATATACTGCCAAATTTCCATGGCATGTTCCCGCTTGCAGTTAAAGGTGCGATCCACAAACTTCACCTGTTTTACCTTATGATCCAGGAAAAACTGAAGCTCCCTTTTCACTGTATTTATATCGCGGAAACGAACCGTCTTGTCAAGGGACGACAGGCAGTAACTGCATCTGTAGGGACAGCCTCTGCTTGTCTCATAGTAAATGATCCTGTTGGTAAAAGGCGTCAGATCCTCATACAAAAAAGGAATCACGCTGAAATCCACCGGCGCCTGCTGCCGGGTGTAACCGCTTCTGAGGCAGAGTCCCGACACATCCTTCAGGTAAAAAGGCTCTTTTCCCTGATAAGTATAATACGCCATCAATTCCCGAAAGACAGCTTCCCCCTCTCCCACCATAATACCTTTTATACAGGGAAATTTCTCCAGAAGCTTATCCGCGTCGTAAGATACCTCCGGACCTCCCAGCCAGATCTGCGTGTGGGGCAGCACCTTGGGAAGCTCCTCCAGCAGTTCCTGCACCTGTCTCCAGTTCCAGATATAGCAGGAAAAACCGATGGCATCGGGCTCCCGGCGGTAAATGTCCGCCAGGATCTCCTGCACCGGCTGATTAATGGTATACTCTGCAAGCTCTATCGACTGCCGCAGCTCCTCCCCCGCATAAGCGCGCAGGCTGTATATGGCGGGGTTGGAGTGTATGTATTTCGCATTGATTGCTGTCAGCAAAAATTTCAAGTCGTATTCCTTTCCAGGATCCCATACTTTTTACAGGCTTTCCAGAAACCGGTCAAACGCCGCCTGACCCTCTTTGGTCCTCTTATAGACTCCCGCGTCCTCCAGCACTTCCATGAATACCAGGCCGATCTCCTTCTCAATAATGCCGTCAATGTTGGCTGCGTCTATTTTCTTGTACTTTGGAGTAAACTCCTCCACCCAGTCGGCATGCTTCGCAAGCTCTTCGTCCTCGCGAAGGTCGCTTCCCGCGAGAATGGCGTCTTTCAGCTTCGCCATCTCACCCTTTAAACGGGCGGGAAGCACCGCCAGACCCATGACCTCGATCAGGCCGATATTCTCTTTCTTGATATGGTGCAGCTTTGCGTGAGGATGGTACACACCCAGAGGATGCTCCTCTGTGGTGATATTATTGCGCAGCACCAGATCCAGTTCATAGTTATCTCCCCGCTTTCTGGCAATGGGAGTGATGGTATTGTGAGGCTCCCCGTCTGTTTCCGCATAGATAAAAGCGGCTTCATCCGTATATCCCCTCCATTTCTCCAGGATCACGTCCGCCAGGGCAATGATGCGTTCCGTGTCAGCGCCGCTCAAACGGATCACTGACATAGGCCAGTTCACCACGCCTGCTGCCACGTCCTCAAATCTCTTTACGGTAAAAGTCCTTTCCACAGGCGCTTTTGCCATGGCAAATTCATAATGTCCGCCCTGGAAGTGGTCATGGCTTAAGATCGAACCGCCCACAATGGGCAGATCGGCATTGGATCCCACAAAATAATGAGGAAACTGCTTTACAAAGTCGAACAACTTGCAGAACGCAGCGTGTTCGATCTTCATGGGCGTATGCTGGGAATTGAATACAATACAATGCTCATTATAATATACATAAGGCGAGTACTGGAAACCCCACTGGCTGCCGTTGATGGTCACGGGAATGATCCTGTGGTTCTGTCTGGCAGGATGATTGACGCGTCCCGCATAGCCCTCGTTCTCCCTGCAAAGCAGACACTTGGGATACCCCGACTGCTTTGCGTTCTTTGCCGCCGCGATGGCCTTGGGGTCCTTCTCCGGCTTGGAAAGATTGATGGTGATATCCAGATCGCCGTACTTTGTGGGCGCGACCCACTTCATATCCTTACAGATACGGTATCTGCGGATGTAGTCAGAATCCCTGCTGAGTTTGTAGTAATAATCCGTGGCCGCCTCCGGGGATTCCTTTTCATACAGATCGCGGAATTTATATATTACCTCGCTGGGCCGGGGCATCAGCATACTCATGATCTTCGTGTCGAACAGATCACGGTACACGATGCTGTCCTCGATCATTCCCTGCTCCACGGCATAATCGCACATGCTGTGAAGCACCTCCTCCAGTTCCTCCACGCTCATGGAAGCTTCGCCCGAAGCCTCCTCCAGTTCCTCCAGGCCAAATAACTCCAAAAGCCTGTTGGTCGTAAAAATCACATCTTCCTCCGGCACCAGACCCGTCTGCACGCCGTAAGCGACTAATTTTCTGATATCTGTCTGAATCATATCCGCACCCTCTCCTTTCTGTCGTTTCCGCACGGTTTCAAAACTGTTTCACTATCCAGAACCACTCTCAAAAGTTCTGCCTGTTTTTCCTTCCACTTTTACAGGTTCCTGGGTCCGTCCCCGATCTCCACCACATAAAAGTCCGCCGCGTATCCAATTTTCTCCTTATATGCCCTGCCTACCTTTTCAATAAAGATATCAATTGCCTCATCCTTCACAATGCTGACCGTACAGCCGCCGAAACCTGCCCCTGTCATGCGGGAACCAATGACGCCGTCAATCTTCCAGGCTTCCTCCACCAGGGTATCCAGTTCCACGCCTGTCACCTCATAATCATCCCGAAGGGACACATGGGAAGCATTCATCAGCTGGCCGAACTGCTCCACGTCATTGGCCTTCAAAGCCTTCACCGCGCGGATGGTGCGCTGATTCTCATATACCGCATGCTTCGCCCTTCTCACACGCACCTGGTCCCTGATGGCAGATTTATTTTTCTCAAAGGTCTCCTCATCCAGATCGCCCAGGGAGTCAATGTCAACCACCTTCTGCAACTCCGCCAGCGCCATCTCGCACTCGCCGCGGCGCTCATTATATTTGGAATCTCCCAGCCCGCGCTTCTTGTTGCTGCAGGCGATGACGATCTTCGCTCCCTTTAAGGCGATCGGCGCATACTCATAAGACAGGTCAGCCGTGTCCAGGAAAACAGCGTGATCCGCCTTACCCATGGCAATGGCAAACTGATCCATGATACCGCAGTTGACCTTGTTAAAATGGTTCTCCGCGTACTGCCCGATCAGCGCCAGATCCTGGTTGCTCACATCGAAACCGAAAAAGTCTCTTAAAATATGGCCTGTCAGCACCTCCACGGAAGCAGAGGAGGAAAGTCCCGAACCGTTGGGAATGTTCCCATTCAACAGCAGATCCATTCCGCAGGGAATCTTCATGCCCTTTTCTCCAAATGCCCACATCACACCCTTGGGATAGTTCGTCCATCCCGCTCCCTGGGAGGGAACCAGCTCCTCCAGGGAGGACTCAATCACACCCAGCCGCTCGAAATTCATGGAAAAGAATCTCAGCTTATTGTCCGTCCTCTTCCTCGCCACTCCATAAGTACCGATGGTCAGCGCACAGGGAAACACATGGCCGCCGTTATAGTCGGTATGTTCTCCGATCAGGTTCACACGCCCCGGTGCAAAATAAGCCCTGGCTCCCTCCGCATCCCCAAACACTTCCGCAAACTTCTTTAAAATAATGTCTTTCATACCCTCTCCTATCCGTATCTTACGATACAAAATATTCTTGTGCCTCTGTCATGGAAACTGCCCTGCCATTTCCATGTCCTTAATTCTATTATACAAAAAAACAAATGGATTACCACACCCATTTGTTTTTTGAACCTGTCAAAATGTTATTTCCCTACCTTTTCAGTAATTCTTCAATTTCATCGATACTTATTTTCGGCTCATTTTGTTTTTCTTTTGTATCATCCCCATATCCCAACTCATATTGCTGTAAAAACCGTACCTACAGGACCCAGGGCATCCTTGAGCGCCCGCATTCCAACCATTCGAATCTCTAATGGATTATTCAAATTCACATCTAAATCACCTCCCCCGCAAATTGTCCTACAGGTGAAAGGGAACCAGGGGCGCCTTTTGGAGGACATCGCCCTTGTATTTTGAAAAAGATGTATTTCCCTGTAAGAAGAAAGACCTTGCAAAAGAAGGGCCGTACTACAAAGATGTATGCTTTGAACATGGAAGGC
>CANDMD010000005.1 GCA_947385725.1 uncultured Lachnospiraceae bacterium
CCACCAGAACACTCTTTCCCTACACGACGCTCTTCCGATCTTTTCACCTTTTCCACAATCTTTTTTACAGCGTTTTCAAGCAATCCGTTTATCATATATTTATCTGTTAACCCTACGGTAACAAACCTTTCATAATTGTCATCAATAATGTGGTCATAGTCTATCGTAAGTTCCAGGGATTTATCATATATAAAATCCGCTGGTGTGGTAAAATAATCAGCAATATCAGGATAGTGTTTAAAAACTCTCAACTCTGAATCCGACCTTTGTTTGAAGCCGTACAAAAACCACTCTTGTCCATCTTTCTTATTTGGGCTTGTATTTTTAATGAAGTATGCGTAAATATCGGCACCATGTTCAGTTAGCAGTCCTGTGTTAAAACACATTACTGATTTATCATCCGATAGTTCTATTTTGTTTTCCGCCTTAACCCTGTCATATGTATAGCAAAGGTAATTGTATAATATTTGTTTATCTGATGTACCACCATAATCCCATTTTTCTTCTTGAGCCATATTTGGATAAAAATAATAGCTTCTTTTGTAACACTTCCCTGGAGCCCAAATAAGCATCTTGCAATAAATTATATTCTGGCTGATATTTTGAAATTTCTTCCATTAGTGACCCTCCGTTTCATCCATGGCTAGTACATCATTGCATTAATTCCTGAGTAATCAGCACTCGCTGTTCGCGTCATCGCTGCGTTGTCGTCAGTCAACGATGCCACCGCATCGCCTCCCTCCTCCGCCTTGCGCTGACGCAAACATCAAGCACTGATTTACTTCAGGATTAATGCAACAATGTACTAGCTTTTTTATGGTAATACAGAGAAAAAGTAGCACATCTGTCACTGTGTTGTTGTCCTGAGTAAGTAGCGGATATGCTGGAATGTGCTGATGACACGATTCAACGAATTGATTTTGATGAAAATAGGGTACACCATGGAAAATGAAATGTCAATAGGAACGGATAAAAACATGCAGAATAAACTTATAAATCATATGTTATATAGTGACAAACTACGGCTCTCTGTGTTAGACTTAACTCGTATAGACCTTGCAACTGGGGAAGATAAGGCGTATCATTCGATTACTGGGCTTCCCTTTTTAAGTCCACCACCTGGGAGGAGATTAAGATGCTTGCTCAAAAGGATGATACCATTAAAGAGGCTTCCAATACCATTTACCAGCTGAGCCAGGAAGGGAAAATACGACTGCAGTGCGAAGCGCGCGAGGATTACTACCGTCGGGAATGCCGTATGGCAAGACAGCATGAGGAGATCAATGATCTGGAAGCACGGATTGCCAAAAAGGACGCGCAGATAGCGGACATGCAGGTTACCGTTACCGAGAGGGACGCGCAGATAGCGGACGTGCAGGACACTGTTTCCAAGAAGGACGCACAGATAGCCGCTCTCACAGCAGAACTGGAACGTATGAAGCAAAAGAAATAAGCAAAAGGCAGAAAAATCCCTGGCTCGTATGAGGCAGGGATTTCGATTGTCTGGAATGGCAGCATTTTTCCAAACTTCAATGTAAACGACTGTACAATCATGAATGAAAGTCCATTTAATATTTTGCAGTAAATACCCCTTGACAATTAAAAGGAATGTGGTAATATAAACATATGAACAGTGGTTCAAATATTCAATGCAAAATTGACCGGAGGGAACAGAGATGAAGAAAACTTATAAGATTGAAGTGGATTGTGCGAATTGCGCCCTGAAGATGGAAGAGGCGGCTAAGAAGGTGGAAGGTGTGCAGGACGCCACGGTCAGCTTTATGACCCAGAAAATGAAGGTGGAATTCGCGGAAGGATCTGATGAAAAGGCTGTCATGCAGACGGTTTTGATGGCGTGTAAAAAGGTGGAAAGCGACTGCGAGATTTTTCTGGATTAAGGCAGGGCTGCCGGAGGGATAACTATGACTAAAAAACAGAAAAAGGTGCTGTACCGGATTATAGCAGCGGCTGTTCTGATGGTGGTGCTGCACTTTGTGCCGATACAGGGCTACGCCAGATTCGCCCTTTACCTGATCCCCTACCTGGTGATCGGGTATGACATCCTGCGGAAGGCTGTGCTGGGGATTCTCCACGGGGAAGTGTTTGACGAAAATTTCCTGATGGCGGTGGCTACCGTGGGCGCGATGCTTCTCGGAATCTATCAGGAAGCCCATGGCCAGGAGGGCGAGTTTGCCGAGGGAGTGGCGGTAATGCTGTTCTATCAGGTGGGGGAGCTGTTTCAGGCGGTGGCTGTGGGCAAGAGCCGCAGGAATATTACGGCGCTGATGGATATCAGACCTGACTTTGCCAATATTGAGACGGAAAGCGGCGAATTGGAACAGGTGGATCCGGAGGATGTGGAGATTGGCACTGTGATCGTGGTGCGCCCCGGGGAAAAAATCCCCCTGGACGGCGTGGTGACAGAGGGCAGTTCCACCCTGAATACCAGCGCCCTGACCGGTGAGAGTGTTCCCCGTGAGATCAGGGAAGGGGAAGAGGTCATCAGTGGCTGTGTGAATATCACCGGATTGTTGAAGATACGCACCACAAAGGAGTTTGGGGAGTCTACCGTGTCAAAGATCCTGGATCTGGTGGAAAACTCCAGCATGAAGAAGGCAAAGACTGAAAATTTCATCACAAAATTTGCAAAATATTATACCCCTGCGGTATGCTACAGCGCACTGGCACTGGCGGTCATACCGGGCATCGTCAATCTGCTCATGGGCAATCCCGCGCACTGGGAGGTTTGGGTGATCCGTGCGTTGACTTTTCTGGTGATCAGCTGCCCCTGTGCGCTGGTGATCTCCATTCCCCTGAGTTTCTTTGGAGGGATCGGCGGCGCTTCCACCTGTGGTATCCTGGTGAAAGGCTCCAATTTCCTGGAAGCGCTGGCAAAGACAAAGTATGTGGTGTTTGACAAGACCGGCACGCTGACCAAGGGTGTTTTTGAAGTGACGGGAATCCATCCTTCGCAGACATTTGAAGGGAATTGTGAAAGCAATGAAAGAGCCGCGGCAGAATTGCTCAGGTATGCGGCTTATGTGGAAAGTTATTCCACCCATCCCATCAGCAGGAGTCTGAAAGAGGCTTATGGACAGGAGATCGACAAGGCGAAGGTGACCGATGTGGAAGAGACCGGAGGCCATGGCGTGACGGCCTCTGTGGAGGGTGTCACAGTGGCGGCGGGGAACGCCAGGCTGATGAAGAGGCTGGGACTTACGTATGCGGAAGATACGGGCATCGGCACGGTGATCCATCTGGCGGTGAACGGGGCTTATGCAGGTTATATCCTGATCTCCGATGTGGTGAAGGAGCAGTCCCGATCTGCGATTGCGGATCTCAAGGCGTCAGGCGTGAAAAAGACGGTGATGCTTACCGGGGACAGCAAAGCAGTGGCGGATCATGTGGCGGGACTGCTGAAGCTGGACGAGGTGCACAGCGAGCTGCTTCCCGCGGACAAGGTGGAGGCAGTGGAGGCGTTGATCGCGGGGAAAGGACCGAAGGAGATCCTTGCCTTTGTGGGTGACGGCATCAACGATGCCCCCGTGCTGACCAGGGCGGATATCGGCATTGCCATGGGAGCCCTGGGCTCGGATGCGGCAATCGAGGCGGCGGACATCGTGCTGATGGATGACAATCCTGAGAAGATCGCTCTGGCCATGAGGATATCCAGGAAATGTCTGCGCATTGTGTATGAGAACATCATATTTGCGCTGGCGGTCAAGGCGATCTGCCTGATCCTGGGGGCGTTTGGATATGCGGGAATGTGGCTGGCGATCTTTGCCGATGTAGGTGTGATGGTGCTGGCGGTGCTGAATGCGATCCGGTGTCTGAAGGTGAAAGGCAAGTGACGGCCTGACAGAATTTATGCCATTGATTCCCTCACGCATCAAAGATGCGTTGCGCTTTGCAGCGGGATATTTACCTGAAGGAACTGTTAAGAAGCAGCAATTTTCTGTTGACTAGGCAGGAAAAATCAGGCAGAATAAGGATGGAAGCTGCATATGCTGTTTTGTTGAAATGGATAAATGATCAGTGTGGTTATTGGAAAGCCTGTGTTTCCGGCAAAAGATGCTTCTTCCAACGGGAGAGGGACTGCCGGGGCGCAGGCTTTATGACTATGGGGTCAGGCTGGAAGCGTTAAGGAGCAGCCGACCGCACAGATGGAATATTGTGGAAAAAATATAAGAAGCATAATGCCGCAGATGATAAATTTGCTGTGTCAGTGCATTTTGAACAACCGCTGTCACATACTATCAAGTAGTATGGAACTGCTGTTTACGCGTCAGTGGACGAGGGGAACAGTACATTCAGGACAGGCGGGTGACTTGAAATGATGAGAGTATTTTCTACATTGATGATTCCATTCCTGGGGACTTCCCTGGGAGCGGCAATGGTATTTTTTATGAAGGCGCATAGGAACAGGGAACTGGAAAAGATGCTTCTCGGTTTTGCGGCGGGTGTCATGATTGCGGCCTCCGTGTGGTCGCTGCTGCTGCCGGCCATTGAGATGGCGGAGGAGCAGGGGGGCAGCGTGTGGCTTCCTGCGGCGGCGGGGTTTTTGCTGGGCGTAGGCTTTTTGCTTCTGCTGGACAGTGTGGTGCCTCATCTGCATATGGACAGCGAGAAGCCGGAGGGCGTGAAGTCAGATCTTCAAAAGACTACCATGCTGGTACTGGCGGTCACGCTGCATAATCTGCCGGAGGGGATGGCTGTGGGCGTGACCGTGGCCGGAGCCATGATGGGCAATACGGGGATTACCATGGCGGGAGCTTTTGCGCTGGCAGTGGGAATTGCCATACAGAATTTCCCGGAGGGAGCCATTATCTCCATGCCTTTGAGGAGCGCCGGCTTTTCCCGCGGGAAGTCTTTTTTGTACGGGGTATTGTCGGGAGTTGTGGAGCCCATAGGCGCCATAGCCACCATATTACTGGCGGAACAGGTGGTTCCGATCCTGCCGTATCTGCTGGCATTTGCGGCGGGAGCCATGATCTATGTGGTGGTGGATGAACTGATTCCCGAATCCCAGTCGGGAGAACACTCCAATATTGGAACCATTGGCGCCGCGGTGGGATTTGTGGTGATGATGGTGTTGGATGTGGTGTTCGGATGAGACATGCTGAAACACACGGAGCCCCTTCGGGGCAGTGTGTTTTTCAGGATTCATTCCCGCGGACAAATATTGCTGCAAATGATTTATGATGGGCGGTAATGGATAGGAAAGGATGGTTGAACAGTCAGATGAAGCTTTTGATAATACGGCACGGGGATCCTGATTATGAGAAGGACTCCCTCACGGAGAAAGGCTGGAGGGAGGCAGCCCTGCTGGCGGAGAGAATGTGCAGGCTGGAGATCACGGATTTCTATGTATCTCCCCTGGGACGGGCCAGGGACACGGCATCCCTGACATTGGAAAAAATGGGTCGTACTGCGGTGGAATGCGACTGGCTGAGGGAATTCCCGCCGCAGATCCTGCGCCCTGACAAGGCTCCCGTGAGAAAGATTGCGTGGGACTGGCTGCCCCAGGACTGGACGGCGGAACCGGCATATTTTGACAAAGACAGATGGGCTTCCACGGAGATCATGCGAGAGGCCCGTGTGGGAGAAATGTATGATAAGGTGGTAAAAGGTCTGGATCAGATCCTCGAAGACCATGGCTATGTCCGGAACGGCGCATATTACCATACCGAGAAGGGAAACAGGGATGTGCTGGCGTTTTTCTGCCATTTCGGGGTGGAGTGTGTGCTGTTGAGTCATCTGATGAATGTGTCTCCCATGATCCTGTGGCATCATATGTGTGCGGCGCCATCCGCCGTGACAACGGTAAATACGGAAGAACGCAGGGAGGGAAATGCAATCTTCCGTGTCAGCAGCTTTGGGGATATTTCCCACCTCTATGCAGGGGGGGAGGAACCGGCGTTTGCCGCCAGATTCTGCGAAACCTTTGACAGCGGGGACAGGCATGACTGAGAGAGGGACGGAGCATGGATCAATACAGGATATTTATTGTGGAGGATGACGCTGTGATTGCGGGGGAAGTGGGCAGTTACCTGACCCGATGGGGGTATGATGTGGCGTGTGTCAGGGATTTCCGTAATGTGCTGGCGGAGTTTGCGGAGTACAAGCCCCATCTTGTGTTGCTTGACATCGGCCTTCCCTTCTATAATGGGCATTACTGGTGCGGACAGATCAGACAGGTCTCCCAGGTGCCGGTTATCTTTGTGTCTTCGGCATCGGACAATATGAATATTGTGATGGCGGTCAATATGGGCGGAGATGACTTCGTGACTAAGCCCTTTGAACTGGAGGTGCTGTCGGCCAAAGTGCAGGCTTTGCTCCGGAGGGCTTATATGTTCCGGAACCAGACGGATGTATGCGAATACGGCGGGCTGATCCTGGATCTGTCGGATGCCTCCCTTCTGGTCAACGGCAAGAAGCTGGAGCTGACCAGAAATGAGTTTCGGATCATGCAGATACTGCTGGAGAACGGAGGAAAACCTGTCTCCAGGGAGGCGATCATGAAGCGGCTGTGGGATAACGACTGCTTTGTGGATGACAATACATTGACGGTCAATATGACAAGACTGCGCAAAAAGATGGAGAGCGTCTCGGAAATCCCGTACATACAGACCCGAAAGGGGCTGGGATACATGATCGGCTGAGAAGCCCCGGGAAATGCCAGATTGAGAAGCGCCGGAAAATGCCAGGCGGACAAGTTCGGTTTCGTATGGCATTTCTTTCCGGATTTGAGTCACGGCAAAGCTGCGGCATGGGAGGTAGAGTGAAGTTCTGGATTTGTTTTCTGAAAGAAAAAAGGCTGGCGGCAGCGCTTTGTTTTTGCACTGTTTTTTTGTTCCTGGCGGTGGGAGGGCTGTATCATGTCGAGGACTTCCCAAAGCTTTTGTATGCCGCTTTATTGACTTTGATATTTTGGGGGGCAGTGGGAATATGGAGGGGAATGACCTTTGTAAAACACTGCCGGAAGCTGGAGGATACAACACTGCACTATGAGCAGTCAGGGGAACTGCGGACAGAAGGTCTGAGGGAAGGAAGTGACACGCCCTGTGAGGAACTGCTGAGTCTCCTGGAAACAGTCAGCGCCGCTCAGCGGGCGGAGCGGGCAGCCTGGGAAGTGAAGGAAGCTGACCGCAACGATTATTATCTGATGTGGACCCATCAGATCAAGACGCCCATTGCCGCCATGAAGCTTCTGCTGGAAAACAGTGGGGAGGGGGATAAGAATAGTTTTTTCATGAGGGAAGAGCTGTTTAAGATCGAGCAGTATGTGGAGATGGTGCTTACCTTTCAGCGTCTGGAAAGCCTTTCTTCCGATCTGGTACTGAAAGAATATGATCTGTATGAAATGCTGAAACAGACGGCGAGAAGTTTCTCTGTGCTCTTTATCAATAAAGGGCTGAGCCTGGAACTGCAAAAGATGCACATAAAGGTGCTTACGGATGAAAAATGGTTTGGCTTCTGCATCGGCCAGCTGCTCTCCAACAGCGTCAAGTATACCAGGCAGGGACGCATCGCGATCCGGGCAGAGCAGGAAGGGGAAAGCGCTGTCCTGTGTGTGGAAGACACAGGGATCGGCATCCGTCCGGAGGATCTGCCCCGCATTTTTGAGAGAGGCTTCACTGGCTATAATGGCCGCATGGATGAGAGATCCACGGGGATCGGGCTGTACCTGTGCCATCGTATTTTTGAACATCTGGGGATTGAGGTGCGCACAGAGAGCAAGGTGGGAACGGGCACTAAAATGTCGCTTCGTATTCCTGTGAGGAAGGACAGTTCTTTCCACTTTGAAATGGAAAAGTATGGTGGAAGGTGATACAATATATGAATCAGGTTTTTGATTCCATTATAGAATCCAATAAAAAGTATGAAGGAGGAAGCTTAAGTGAGATTAGTAACACGCTCTGATTTTGACGGTCTGGTGTGCGGCGCACTGCTGCTGGAGGTAGGGATCATCGATCATTGGAAGTTTGCACATCCCAAGGATCTGCAGGACGGCCTGATAGAGATCAATGAGGATGACTGCCTTGCCAATGTGCCCTATGTGGAGGGCTGCGGACTCTGGTTCGACCATCATTCCAGTGAGCATGAAAGGCTGCAGCTTGAAGGGAAATACAAGGGAGAGAGCCGCATTACTCCTTCCTGTGCCAGGATCATTTATGAGTATTATGGCGGGGAAGAACGGTTTCCACAGTTTGGCGAGATCATGGAGGCTGTAGACAAGGTGGACTCCGGCAATCTGACAGTAGATGAGGTTATGAACCCTTCCGGCTGGATACTGGTGGGCTTCCTGATGGATCCCAGGACCGGCCTGGGGCGCTGGAGACAGTTCTCCATCTCCAATTACCAGCTTATGGAGAAGCTGCTGGAGGCCTGCCGCACCATGACAACGGAAGAGATACTGGCGCTGCCCGATGTGCAGGAGAGAATCGAGGTCTATAAGGAACAGACCGAGAAATTCAAGGAAATGGTGCTGAAATATACGAGAGTGGAAGGCAATGTGATCATTTCCGATCTGAGAGGCGTTGACCCTATTTATACGGGCAACCGCTTTATGATATACAGTATGTATCCGGAACAGAATATCTCCGCATGGATCGTCAGCGGGCGCGGCGGAAAGGGCTGCTCCGCCGCGGTGGGTTACAGTATCTTGAACCGTACTTCCAATGTGGATGTGGGAAAACTGATGTTGAAGTATAACGGCGGCGGACACCGGAAAGTGGGCACCTGCCAGTTTGCCGACGAGGAGATGGCGGAGAAGCTGCCTGCAATGCTGGCGGAACTGTGCGCCATGGCGAATCAGAATTAGAATGGAAAAGAGTTCCGCGTCCGGGGAAAGCGCGGAACTCTTTTTTTAGGGAAAACGTTGACGTTTCCTTCGTTTTTAAGCCACATACAGATACATAAATATAAAGTGGCAGACACTTCCCCCCATGACGAACAGATGGAAAACCTCATGTGAGCCGAAGGCTTTGTGTTTTGCGTTAAAGATCGGCAGCTTTAAGGCATAGATCACACCGCCCACGGTGTAGATGAGTCCGCCTGCCAGCAGCCACAGGAAAGCGGCGGTGGGGAGTGTGTCAAAGAGCCGGCCAAACACAAGGACGCAGACCCAGCCCATGGCAATGTAAATGACGGAGGAGAACCATTTCGGACAGGTGATCCAGCAGGCCTTGATCACCATGCCCGCAAGGGCGATCCCCCATACCAGCGCCAGCAGTCTGTACCCCACATCCCCGCCCAGTACTACCAGGCAGACAGGGGTGTAAGAACCGGCGATCAGGACGAAGATCATCATATGATCCAGCTTCTGGAAAATGCGCAGCCGCTTTCCTGCCAGATTTACGTAATGATACATAGCGCTGGCTCCGTAGAGCAGTATCATACTCGCCATAAAGATGGCCAAAGCCGCGAAGCTGCGTCCGCCGGATGTGACTCCCGCTTTGACCAAGAGCGGTACTGCGGCAAAAACGGCAAGCACCATGCCGATAAAGTGGGTAATGGCGCTTCCGGGTTCCCTGATTGTAATCTGCATATTTACCTCCTGACTCTATATAGCTGAAACAATATAGTAGTTGCAAATATTATTGCACGTAGTTTTAAAAACTATGTATCATCAAGAGGATATTACATCAAATAGGTAAAAATGTCAACACTAATCTTCTTCGATTACCTGGATCTCCAGGTAATCGAAGTCAATCTCTTCGATAAAGTTATCCTGTGTAAACCGAACCTTGCTGTGCCGCTTGAAGTCGGAGACGGTTTTGTCCAGCCAGATCGGCTTTCCCAGATCAAATTCGTAACAGATTCCTTCCAGGGCGCGGAATACCTTATGGGTGCGCGTGTCTTCACTGTCATCTGTAATACAGGTATCCTTTAGCATATGATTGTCCTGAAAAATCCTTGCCCACAAACGAAACATTTTTTCTCCTTTTTCTTCTTTTTTCTGTCAGGGAAACATTGATTCCCGCGAGCAATGAGCCAAGCGGATGTGACAGCATCCATTTGGCGAATGCCGCGAGGGTCACATACCCCGCTGCTCTGCAGCGTTGCAAGCTTGATGCCCCGTTGCTTGCAGCGGGGTGGTTGCTTTCTGCGGGGTGTTGACTTAATCAGCGCTTCCCTGTTTTGAAAGTCCCAAAAAAGCCTGCGGAAACCGCGCAGTCAAAATGAGCTCCCTCGTACGAAATCCTGAGACTGCCGTGCTCCAAGATGGGCGGCATTTATACTGATTTTATCCTGTTAAGCTCTGATTTGCAATGCATATTTCTGAAAAAGTATCATATATATAGAAAGATATGGATAAAAAAAAGGAGAAAAAGATTAAAAATTTGTGAATAATATACATTTTCAATATGTTTTATGTTATACTGAATGTGAAATATTTGAAGGAAGTTCTGACAAAGGAGTAGTTATGGATTTAAAAGTGGACAACGGGGATGGGATCGACAGCTGGAAAGAGGTCACTTTGGTCTATAATGCGGCGCTGCGCCAGATTCAGACCAGAATGGAAATACTGAATGATGAATTTCAGCATGTACATCAATACAATCCCATCGAACATATCAAGGCTCGCATCAAGACACCGGAGAGCATTGTGAAGAAACTGAAACGACATGGTTACGCGTCTACCATTGACAATATGGTAAGGTATGTAAACGATATCGCGGGAATCCGCATCATATGCTCATTCACATCGGACATCTACAGGATTGCGGACATGATCCGTGAGCAGAGGGACATTAAAGTCATTGCAGTGAAGGATTATATTACATTTCCCAAAGCCAGCGGCTACAAGAGCTATCATATGATTGTCACGCTGCCGGTCTACCTTTCCGACCGCAATGTGGACACAAAGGTGGAAATTCAGATCCGCACGGTGGCCATGGACTTCTGGGCCAGCCTGGAGCATAAGATTCATTACAAGTTTGAGGGGGATGCGCCGGATCATATCAAGAGTGAACTGGTGGAGTGTGCCAAAATGGTGACAGACCTGGATGCCAGGATGCTTTCCCTGAATGAGGAGATTCTGGCCATTGTACAGGGAACGGAGTCTGAGGTGGTGAAGGAATCCAAAAAGGTGATCTGAAGGTAACAGCTACAGATCTGAACGGGTTTTGGTTTAGCGCAGGATGCGAGGCATCTGTTTACCGGAAGAGGGAGTTTTCCGGATAAGCAGGTGCCTTGTTTATCTTATGGGAAACTGAAAGTTTTTTGGTGCATTCATATTTGTCCTGTGGTAGAATAAAAACTACTGTAACTATTCAGAATATCCTTCCGCGGGGATGCTGACGGGGAGGGAGTGTGAAAGGGATCGCTGGGATGAAGAGATACCTGAAAAAGTTTATGCGGATGCCGGAATGTTGGCTGACGGTTATCTTATTGGCAGGAAGCCTTGTCAGGCTGCTGAACCTGGGGGACAGCCCCATGGGACTGCATCAGGACGAGGCGTATTCCGCGTATAATGCATGGGCTGTGATGAATTACGGAATAGATTCCTTTGGTTATACCAGGCCGGTATATTATACCGCCTGGGGCAGCGGTATGAATGTGCTGTATTCGTGGTTTACCATGCCGTTTATCGCGTTGTTCGGCGTGTCGGCGGCAGTGATCCGGTTGCCCCAGGCAATTCTGGGGTGCATATCCATCCTTGTGGTATATGGATTTGGGAGGGAACTGCTTCATTCAAGGTGGCAGGGGGTATTTTTTGCCTTCCTGCTTGCAGTCAATCCCTGGCATATCCAGCAGTCGCGTTTCGGGCTGGAGTCCAACTTGGCGGTTCCGCTGCTCTTGATCTCCATTTATTTTTTCTGCCGGTATTTAAATGGACATGAAAAGTGTCTGTGGGGAACTGCCTTTTTCTGTGGTCTGACCCTGTACAGCTATGCCCTCACCTGGCTGGTGATCCCGCTGATCCTGGCAGTCAGCCTGATTGTTTTTCGCAAAAGGGTGCGGTTTAACAGGCCATTTTTCCTGTGTATGCTTCTGCTTTTTTTCATGGCATTGCCGCTGCTGCTGTTCCTGGCAGTGAACTTTGACCTGATACCGGAGATCCGGACGGGGCTGTTTTCCGTCCCCAGGCTGCCGGAACTGAGAACAGGGGAGATGACCTTTCATACATGGGTGGTCAAAGAGCGGATCCTTTCGCTTGTGGCAATGCTTTTCCGGCAGTACGACGGCAACTGGTGGATCAGCAACGCAACGGTTGGCTCCTATTATTACATTTCCACTCCGTTTGTCCTGCTGGGGCTGGTGTACCATATGAAAACATTTTTACGTTGTATCTTCCGGAAAAAGGATATGCCGGTGGAACTTCTGCTGGCGATATGGTTTGGCGTGGCGTTTCTGGTTGGATGCAGCATGGATTATGTGTATTTCCACAAGGTAAATTATATTCATATCCCGATCATACTGTACGGGGGTACAGGAATCCGGTGGCTGGGGGAGATCCTTCGGAAGAAAAAGACGGTTCATGCCGTGGCGGTCTGTCTGTACACGGCCTGCTTCGGTTACTTTATTTATTCCCATGCCGTCTTTCCTGTGGATTACAGTGCATACGGGAACCCATGGGTTTCTCACATGAGCTGGTATCGGTATGAAAATGCCCTGGCATTCGCGCAGTCGCTGACGGACGGGGACATCTCCGTGTATGCGCTGAATTATGCCAATATCATGTTGTATGACCAGATTTCGCCCTATGAATTTATGGATACGGTGGAATATGAGGGAGACCCGCAGTTTATGGAAGTGAAGCGTTTCGGGAGGTTTTGCATGGGGTGTGGCATTCCGGAGGATGAGGGGCAGATGGAGTGCGATCCGGTTGTCTATGTATATCCATACAGCCTGGAGGAATCTTTCAGGGAACACGGCTATGTGACGGTACATGCGGACGCCTGCTACGGAGTGGCTTACAGGGAAGAGGTTTACGGAAAGCCGCAGGATAAGTGATCCTGCCGGGTTTGAACCACAGGAAGCGGTATGGAAATGGGGTGAAACGCAGGCCAAAGAACCTCCCTGATAGGGTGGTTAGTGGAACAGCCATCCCCGCAACAGGATCCGGAAATAATCCAATCCGCAGACCAGGTGCAGGGCGTATACCGTCCATTGGATAACCAGCTGCCATACAGGCTGCCTGCGCCGCAGGGTGTTTCTGGCCAGAATCGCCAGACCGGCGGTACAGGCGAAGAACAGACCATACATATACCCCCAGGCAAAGTTGACGTGGGGCAGGCGGTAGCCCTTCTCATACAGAAGGAGAAGCGTCAGTAAAGCTGCGAAGAAGAACTGCCAGGAAAATTTCAGCAGGCCGGGTAGCCTTCTTTGGAGAAGGCTGAACAGGAGGACGACCATGGGGAAAGCCATTCCCCGCAGAATGGCCATGGGGACATTGTCCGTCACTGTTGACCAGGCGGTGAGGAAGCCGAAACCGACTCCGCTGTCCGCGCCGCCGGGGTGGAAGACATTTCCGAATTGATAGAGCAATACCAGAAAGGTTGGCAGGAACCAGATCCCGACCTGAAAAAATGCCTTGGTTTTCCGGAACTTTCCGGCTGCCAGCCGCCACACCATGATTATGCCCGCCGTAACGACCAGCACCAGGGTAAAGCTGGGCTTTGCCAGGGTAGACAGGAGGAGAAAAAGGGAAAAGCACAGATATTTGGGATGGATCCACTTATCTTCCCCTTCATAAAAGGCAAGTATGTCCGCAAACAGGAAAAAGGCCGGGATGGAAAAGGGACGCGCGGCCAGGTATGTGGCATTGTGGTAGGGGTTTGGTGTGAACACGCCCAGGTAACGGTACAGGAATCCTTCCTGATGGTCGTGGTAGTGCCCCAGGTAGGTGAAGGGGTACAGCATGGAAACGAAAAGCAGCGAGAAAACCAGGAGGGTAGAGATAATTCCCCGTCTGGCATTGCCAGTATCCCTGACATGCAGGATCCGGTCAAAATAAAATTTCAGGACAAGGGGAGTCATTCCGTTTAACAGAGTGACAGCCAGCGCCATGGCGTGTTCCGGCGAGGTAAGGGGCAGGAAAAGCCTTCCTGTCAGGAACAATATGGGGTAGGGGAAGTCGTAACCGGTATCCTCCCCCAGCATTTCCGCAATGTAGGGTCCGATGTCTGAAGGGTACAGCCCGCCGTAGCCTACGGTCTGGCGGTGAAACAGAAGCAGGGTCGCGGCCAGGTAGGCAGCCAGCGGAAGCAAAAAGAAAAAAAGGTTTATATATAATATTTTTTTCCCGGTATTCATAGGTTGCAGGCCTTTCTTTTTTAGAAAATTATATCAGAACGGGGATATTCTGCCAAGCCATAAAATGAGGAGTGCCCAGACACCTTTCGGCATCTGGGCTATTATGAAAAAATTATCATATTATCTGTCCTTTGATTTAAATAAAGTATAACAATTAAATATGAACAAATTATGAACACCATGTAAAATATCGGTGAATGTTATAAATCAGAATAAAAAACGCGAGCCAAATTATGCAAAATGCACAAAATGTATAAAAAAGGTAAAGCGGAAAGAGTCCTTTAAAAAAATGTGATATACTGAGCGTATGGACTTATTTGAGTAAATCGCCGCGGGCGGCGATCCAATGGAGGAAACAGGATGGGCAGGGCAATTCCGATCGTATTATCTTTTCTGGGAACCTATGGGATGTGTTATCTGTTGGAGCTGACTGGCAGCAGATATCCGGATTACAGTGTGATGTCGGTGTTTCTGGCGGTGGCTTTGTACCTTTTGCTGAAACGCGTGCGCAGGGATCAGGCTAGGAAACATTTTGTCTGTGCCTGGGGCGTCAGCTTTGTCCTATCCCTGATCCTTATCCTGGGGTATCAGCTGGACCGGTTTGGGATGACCGATGGCGGCGTGCGGGGAAAAGGTTTGATCCTGCTGCGCGCCTTCTGCCTGGCAGCCGCCCTGTTCCCTTTCGGCGACATGCTGTTCGGCCTGATCGAGGGGATTCCCTCCGGCATGGACAACAGGGGAAAAAGCTGGAAGAAGGGCGCGGTCTTTGGCATTTCTTTCGGAACCATCTTTCTGTTGTGGATCCCGGTTTGGATGGCTTATTATCCCATTGTGATGTCCTATGATTTCCACAGGCAGGTCAATGAAGCGTACAACGGCTGGATCTGGTTTAATTCCTACCAGCCGCTGATCCATACCTGGCTGATATGGCTTTTCTTACAGATTGGAGGTGCGCTTGGCTCCAATGAAGCAGGGATGGGGCTGTTTACCCTGTTTCAGATGCTGGTGGTGTCTGCGGCCATGGGGTATGCCTGCGCTGCGATCTACAGGATGGTCAAAAGAAAATGGGCGGTGGCGCTTGCCGTTTTATTCTACGGCATATTCCCTTTCTGTTCCGTATCCATGATGATCGGCACAAAGGACGCCATCTTCAGTGCGCTGTTCCTCACCTTTACCATACTGCTGGCAGAACGTAACCTGTTCCATGAAAAACGGAAATGGATCATGGAAATTCCCCTGTTCCTTACGGCGGTCATGATGATGCTGTTCCGCTACAATGCGCTGTATGCCGTGGCGGCCTTCGGGGTGCTTTCCCTGGTCTTCGCAAAGGGCAGGGAGAAGCTGCGTATTTTCCTGCTGTGCGCCCTTATGACGGTGGGGGGGAAGGCGGCCCAGGAGGGATTACAGCATGGACTGGGCACAGTGATCCGGGGCAGCGATATCGAAAAATACAGTCTCCTGCTCCAGCAGTTTGCCAGGGTGGGCTATCTGCACGGGGAGAATATGGATCCGGAAATGTATGCGCTGGTGGACAAATATGTATCCGCGGATTCCTGGCAGGACCATATGCCGGCGCTTGCCGATGCCTCCCGCGCGGGAGTAAGCTTTGCGGAGGTGTGGGAGCCGGATATGGCGCAGGTGGTGAAGGATTGGTTCAAGGTTGGGTTGGAATATCCCAATGAATATATAGACGCTTTCCTGTGTGTGACGGGAGGCTTCTGGTTCCCGGATGACAGGACATACTGTGAAATGCAGGGCTGGGGAAACGAGGAGAGAAAGGGAGCCATCTTTACCAACAATTCTTCCGCTTCCGATACTTACGAGGGGATACAGCATATTTCAAAGTTTCCCTGGCTGGAGGAAAAGCTGGAGGATATTGTGACCAATAATGCTTTCTATGACTGGCCGGTGATTTCCGTATTGTTCAAGCCTGCCGTCTATACTCTTTCCCTGCTGCTGATCACGGCGGCACTGCTTTACAGAAAACAGAAAAAACAGGCATATATCTGCCTGTTTCCCCTGGTCTATTTCGGCACCATGCTGTTGGGACCTACCGTGCAGTTCCGATATGTGGTGCCTGTGATGATCACGGTTCCCCTGCTGGCTGCGCTGACCTGTACCGGCGGTACAGCGGATAGCAGCACAGACCAAGAAAGGTCAGCAGGGACAGAAGTTCTGACAGCCTCCAGTGAAGGGGCTCCCGAAATGTCACAGTGATGTTCCCGCTGTAGTTCGGGGGGAAAGTGACCCGGAGCATGCTGTTATAGCCGGGGGAAACCTCCAGCGCCTCCCCTGTGGCGGTATCCCTGCAGGTGTAGTATTTATAATAATTCAACGGGAAGTCAATATACCCGCCGGAGTCCTCTGCGGCAACGTCGCAGAGGATTTTTGTGCCCTGTTTTTCGTAGCGGTCCAGGGCGGCAATGCCCTCCTGGAGGATCAGGTTATCCGTTATGTTTTCAGGGTTGGTATCCTTGGGAAGGTAATCATAGGAATACATGGTCATGGAATCCAGTTCGTAGGTGGCGTATACATGGTAAGGCTCCACGGAAAAAGTAAAGTCGTACAGGAACCAGCCGCAGTTTACCGCCAGTAGTAACAGCATGGAAAGGAGAACCGGGGATGCGGTCTGCTTTCCGTAAATACGGTACAATGCCGACACGGAGAAACAGCAGGAGAAGGCCAGGAGGGCGGTGGCAGGGGCCAGCAGCCGCCAGGGGAACTCCAGGCTGTAGACCAGGCTCTTGATGGGATCCCCCAGGGCGGCGATGGCATCCCAGGGGAAATAGCAGGTGCCCATGTACAGCAGCAGGCATCCCAGCGCCGTACAGATACAGGCGGGGACAAAGTTATGGCAGGCACGGCATTCCCTGTTGTGACACAGAAGCAGATAGAAGAACAATAGCAGGCCCAGCAAAAAGGAAATCCCCATGGTGATGGTAACCTCGTTGGAGACACCCGCCTGGATCTGCCAGGCGCTTCCGGTGGCATGACCGAACAGGGTGAAGAGCTGTGTGGGGAAGAGCCCGTTCTCCTGAAAGAAGCCGATGGTGCTCCCGGTCCATTCTCCGGAGGTAATGTAGAGTCCTGCGCTGTAATAATCCAAAAAGGGCACCAGGAATCCCAGATTCAGCAGTACCGACAGGCAAGCGGCAAAAACCAGCGCCGTGAAGCAATAGCGCCGGCAGACGCGGCGGATCAGGAGCAGGCAGGCGGGCAGGATCACAAGGGCGGCCATCTCACAGCTCAGCACATGGGACTGGATCAGCCCGGTGATGCCCAGGGCAGTCAGAAGGGCGGGCTTTTGCCAGTGGTTCTTTGACGTTTCCGCAAAGATCAGATAAAAGCCGCACAGAACCATCGGAAAGAACATCATGGCGGTATATTCTCCCACGGCCGCCCTGGTATAGGTATCCACGAGGCGGTATATGGAAAGGGAATAGACCAGACAGCCCAGCAGTCCGGTCTTTTTGCTCCGGAACATTCTTTTGAACATGAAATAGCTGATGACTACCGTGCCCAGGTTTACCGCCGCGGCGTAAAGCTTGTAGGCAGACTGGATGGAATAGCCGAAGCGGCGCAGGAGCGCCGGGAAATACAGGAAAGCGTTTCCGTACATGACCCCCACCGCATAGCCGTGATCCCTGGCCCACACAGGATGGATCTTCACGGGAAACACATGGTCGGAGAGCCCCTTTGCAAGACCTTCGATCCGCAGAAGGTGAAAAGGGATATCATGACCGGCGGTCAGGTAATCCGCATACAAAGGATAGCAGGTGATCCCGAAGATGGCGGTCAGCGCCAGCATGACCCTGCGGGAGGAGGTATCGCTTCTCCGGAACAGGTAAAAGAGATCCAGAAGAAGGCACAGAGCGAACGCGCGGACCATGTTTTTCTTGGAGTGATCCGTGTTTTCAATGATCCGCACTCCGGTGATGCTCAGGTAGCCTTTGCCGGAAAAGGAGGCGCTTACGGTAAAGTCCGTCACCCTGCGGGAAAGATCCAGCGACAATACCGCCGTATGATATGCGGGATTCAGGGTGATATCCGGGCAATGCATGTCCAGGAAGCCTGCCTGTGAGCTTCCTGCGTGGACACTGCTGTCGGCAGCGTTGGCATTATAGTCGATATAGATGGAATAGGTTCCTCTCTCAAGGGTGATATCGGGAGTGCATACAAATGCGCCTCCCTCACTCATGGTTTCATCCGTGGTGACATCCTGTATGACTACGGTGTTTTCGGAGACAATATATTCATCCAGGGCGAAGTTTTTCTGAAAAAGGCTCCCACGATGGATGAGCCAGCCCAGAAGCGCGGCCAGCAGGATCAATAGCTGGGCTGCTATCAGGACATAAACCGGTTTTGCCAATTTGACTTTATGAAATAAGCGCATAGGGGTGCCTCCTGTACCGAGTGGTTTTGGTTGTAAATATCAATTATAATAAGCATTGGGGAAAAAAGCAAGATTAGGGAAGAGTGAATCTTGTAATGAAAAGGAAAAAATGATAGAATAGCTGTATGTAGAGAAAAATCCGCGATACCGGAGGTATAATAGACATGGATATTTTTATGGACAAGCTGGCGCAGAGGTTGACTGCGCAGGATATTATTCAGGCAAATACGGCCGCAGATATGGAAGAGATGAATAAACTGAAGGCACAGATCGCGGAATATCATCAGTGCCTGGAGCAGCTTAAGAGGCTGATGGACGAGGAGACGGCAAGACTGAGAGGTTCCCGGCTGAGCGGGGAAAATGTCGATCGCCTGGTGGAAGAGGGCATATTGAAGATCAGGGCGATCCAGGCGGATTCGCGGGGAACCGGGGATTTACAGCTGAAGCTGTCACAGCAGCTGAACGCCCTGGAGACGCAGCTGGGTAATAGACTTGATACCCTGCAAAAACAAATCAATGATAAGCTGGAGGTCCTGGAACGGGCAGGCGGCAGAATAGACACCCTGGAACAGATAGGGGGCAAGCTGGATGCCATAGAGCAGCAGATAGGCGAAAAGCTGGGCGCCATGGAACAGCAGATGGGTGAAAAGCTTGGCACTGTGGAACAGCAGGTGGGCGAAAAGTTTGGCACTGTGGAGCAGCAGATGGGCGAAAAGTTTGGCACCGTGGAACAGCAGATGGGTGAAAAGCTTGGCGCTGTGGAACGGCAGATGGGCGAAAAGCTGAATGCCATGGAGCTGCAGATAGGCGAGAAGCTGGGCGCGGTGGAGCAGCAGATGAGCGATCAGCTGGGCGGTCTGAACCAGCAGGTGGGCGAGAAGCTGAACGGCCTGAACCGTCAGGTAGGCGCTACATTGGAAAAGCTGGAGCAGAAGGCGGAATCACCCAGTGACCTGGATGAGAACAAGCTGACGGAAAAATTCGCTACCCTGGAGGAAAATGTCCATAAGGAATGCGTCAAGGTATACCGCAATGTGCAGGCTGTCGTGGTGGAAGAGAACGGTAAGCAGAGTGATGCCATGACGGAAACCATGTCCGCCGTGGGTAAGATGAAGGGAAAGACAGGAGCGATCCTTGGTATTTCCGCTGCGGCGCTGCTGGCATCCCTGGGAAGCATCATACTACAGCTGCTGCAGATCATGGGGATCATGTAGATGGCAAAGGAATTATGGAAAGCAGGAAATATGCTGTATCCCCTGCCGGTGGTCATGGTGAGCACGGCGGACAGGGAGGGCAGATTTAATATTATAACGATTGCATGGGCGGGGACGGTTTGCACCAATCCGCCCATGGTCAGTATTTCGGTTCGTCCGGAGCGCTATTCCTATCCTGTTTTAAAGGATACGGGGGAGTTTGTGATCAACCTGACTACAAGGGAACTGGCTTTTGCCACGGATTTCTGTGGGGTCAGGAGCGGCAGGGACATTGACAAGTTCAGGGAACTTCATCTGACGCCCCTGGCGGCGGAACAGGTCAGGGCGCCTCTGATCGCGGAAAGTCCTGTCAACATTGAGTGCAGGGTGCGTCAGGTCATGCCGCTGGGATCCCATGACATGTTTCTGGCGGATGTGGTGGCGGTACACGCGGACGAGAAATATATGGATGAAAAGCGCAAATTCCATCTGGAACAGGCGGAGCCCATTGTCTACTCCCACGGGGCTTACCTGTGCTGCGGTGAACAGCTGGGCACATTTGGCTACAGCGTGAGAAAGGGAAACAGCGGAGGAAGAAAGTCGCGATGAGGCAGACAAAAAAGGATTGGGGAAGCATTGTAAATATCTCTTTTTTTGGCATCCTTATTGTGCTGTATTCCCTGGTGATGCTGCGTTTTTTTTACAGACAGGCCATAGAGTACCAGGGGATCTATTTTTCGGATATGAAAGCATATATTCTGGAGACCCGGGGGCTGGACAGCGGTTTTGAATTTCCCTACCGCTTTTTCTTCTGGCTTTCCCGGATCTGGATGATCTTTGTCACACCTGAGGCGGCGGTGGCGTTCTCGACCATGCTGCTGAACTCCCTGTGTGTGATCCTGGTGAAATACTATTTTGACACGCTTTTGTCTGACTATGCGGAAAGGGAAGGGATCCGATGGACGATTCTGTGGCAGCTTGCGGTTACTGCAGCCGTCTTTTCGCTTTTTTTTATGTCCATGATCTATGGCCAGCGACAGATGAAATTCTGGAGTTATGACTATATCTATCGGTGCAACGGCATTTACACGGCAAATCCCTATTGGAATGCCACTTTCCTGGCAGTGCGTCCCTTTACGGTGCTTAGCTTTTTCCTGTCTGACAGGGTGCTCTCGGAATATGAGGAGCATTTCTCATGGAAAGACGGGATCCTGCTGGGTGTATCCATTTTTCTTGCGACCTTTACAAAACCCAGTTTTACCTTTATCTTAGGGCCTGTACTGGCAGTCACGGTTTTCTGGAGGCTCTTTGTGAATCAATTCGCGCACTGGAAAAATACGGTCATGCTTTGTCTTTGTTTCCTTCCCACGGTGCTCCTGCTGCTCTATCAGTTCAGGGATGTGTTCATGGGAACCAATGCCAGGGGGGAGGAGACGGGCATCGGTATTGAGATAGGGAAGGCATGGCATGTTTTTACGGGGAATATTCCGCTGTGCATCATGATGGCGCTGCTGTTCCCGTTTTCGGTGCTGGCGTTGAACTGGAAGGAACTGAAAAGGAACGGGGCTTTTCGCCTGGCATGGCAGGTGATGGCGGTGGGATTTTTCAGCTTTCTGCTGTTGTATGAAAAGGGCTTCCGCTTTGATCACATGAACTTCTCCTGGTGTTATATGCACGGGCTGTTTTTCGTTTTTCTGATATCGATACTGCAAATATTTAAAAATGCCATAAAGCGGGAAAATCTGATGTACAAATTGTTCCTGGCGCCGGAACTGGTGACGTATGCGTATCACCTGATCTGCGGCATTGTCTTTTTCTGCTATCTGTACCAGGGGAATAATGCAGGAGGATTCTGACTTCTTCCGGAGCGGGGCGTAGACCAACACAGCGACGGCGTGAACGGCAGGTGCGGATTACGCAGGAATGAATGCAATGATGTACTGGCATGGGAGGGATTGGTTTGAGAGATATGCAGGAAGGGAAAGCGACAGAGGGCAAAGCGGGGCGTATGGCATTCTGGGCGATACTTGCTTTTGCGGTGATCGTGCGCTGTATCGGGTTTGGTTCCACTCCGGGAGGGGTCAACCAGGACGAAGCCATGGCGGCAGTGGACGGGTGGGCGCTGGCGCAGTATGGAACGGACCGTTTCGGCGTCCGCCTTCCGGCTCATTTCTCGGCATGGCAGAACAGCCAGATGAGCGTGCTGTTGTCCTATTGCATGGTTCCTTTTTTTAAATTGTTTGGGTTTCGGACGGTGGCGGTCAGGCTGCCGGCGCTGTTGTTCAGCTGCGGCGGTGTGGCGCTTGTCTACCTGGTGGGAAGAAAGCTGTCTGACGGGCGGTTGGCGCTGGCGGTGATGGCTCTGACGGCTGTCAACCCATGGCATTTCATGCAGAGCCGGTGGGCGCTGGACTGCAATCTTTTTCCCCATGTGTTTTTGCTGGCGTTCTGGCTGCTTCTGCTGGGACTTGAGAAACGCCGTTTCCTGTATCTGTCCATGGTATGCTTCGGGCTGACCTTTTATTGTTACGGCATTGCGGTATATTCTGTGATTCCCTTTCTTGTGGTTTATGCGGTGTGGTGTCTCTGGAAAAGACAGCTGAAGATCCGGGATGTCCTGCTTTGCATATTGATTTTTGGGGTGGTGGCACTGCCGGAAATCCTGGTCATGGCGATCAATATGTTTCACTGGGATACGATAGAGACCCCTTTGTTCACCATGAGTTACTTTCCGGAAAGTATCCGCAGCAATGATATTCTGTTTTTGAATTTTACATTTGCACAGCTGGGCAGAAATATCCTGGCGGCTGTGAAATGCTGTTTTTTACAGATGCCGGATCAACTCTATAACGCCCTGCCGGCATTCGGCCCGCTGTATCACATTTCCATTCCTTTTATGGCGGTGGGGGTTGTGGGCTTTACCCGGAAGCTTATTCAGGAGAAAGAGATCGGGAAAAAGACCCGGATGCTGGCTTTGTGGGGATTTCTGTTCATGGGCGTCTGGGTGGGGGCAACCACCTTTGAGGTCAATGTGAACCGCATTAATATCATTTTTTATCCCCTGATCTTTATGTGCGGTTATGGTTTGCGGATGACAGGGCGGTTTGCCGCAATGCATGTTCCGGGAAGGCTTGTCAGTGGGAAGCCCACAGATACGGCGGATGCGGGCGGAACGCGTTCTGACGGGAAGTCTGCGGATGCGGCAGGTTCAGGCGGAACACGCTTTGCCAGAGGGTTCTGTACTGTGGCAATTACTGCTTACGCGGTCTGCTTCGCCCTGTTTCTGGGAACCTATTTCACGTCCTTCAAAGAGCAGATCAAGGGCTATTTTAATGTGAATTTCCTGGAGGCGGTGAGAGAGGCGGATTCCATGGAAGAATATAAGAAGCTGTATATCACCGGCAATATGGACTGGCAGCAGAATGTTTCCATGGCAGAGATACTTACCCAGTATGCCTGTGGGATTGACGCCTTATATTTTCAGGGAATTGCCGATACGACCGGTGGCAGGGAATTGATTCCCTACACGGAGAGATACCATTTTATAGACGTAAATTATCTGAAGGATGCGGATGCGGAGGGGCTGTACCTGCTCCATGTGTCGGAACTGGAACGGCTTCCCTTTGCCATAGAAACGATTCAGGAGATGGGGCAATACGTGATTGCTGTGATCCAACCGTAGCGGGAACAGCGTTTTTCTAACAGATTGTTGGTGTCGGCTGCGCCGACATGGCGGGAAGTGCGAGAAGGAGGGCGGAAATGAGAAAGGTGCGGATTATATTGGGGACGGTATTGCTTCTTGCCATGCTGGCTGTTTTTTACGCAAAACGGATTGCTATCTATGAAGATATCACATTAAATTCAAGGGAGCCTCTGGATACCCTTGTACTGAAACCGGGAGACTGTCTGACGCAGGAGATGTATCTTCCATATGATTATCTGGACAGGATCAGTGTGGCGCTCTCTTTTCAGGAGGAAATATCCCAGGATGCGGAAGTCCTTGTGGAAATAACCGGGGATGGTGAAATATTCATGTCTCAGGCATTGCATGTAAATGCCTGTCCGGATGGAGGGTTTGTGGATTTCCATGTAGACCTGGATCATTGTGAGGGCGAGACAGTTACGTTATCCGTTGCCAATATCACACCGGATACAGTTCCTGACGGAGAATTTGTCCTGCTGTCAACGGATAAGGAGTTTCTATTTCTGGATACGGTAAGTACTTGCCGCATCAATGACAGGGAAACAGGAAACTGTATTCTCTGCAGGGCTGTCTATAGAAAGGGATATTCTTATTATGAATCTGCCACATGGGCATTCTTACTGTTTCTCGTGGGCTGCATTATAATGAAACAGATTACGGTACACTGGAATAAGCGATAAGGTAACGTTCGTTTAACTGGACTATGGTGAGATCCATATCCGTTAAAATTTCATAGACGGCGTTGTTGTTGGGACAGATATAGATATCTTCTTTTGTGATCATGTCTATGGAAAATACGTATTCATATTGTCCGTATGTGCCAATCTGCCCCCATGCAGGGTCGTCGATATACGTCACGTTTGCGCAGAAATCTGATGGCAACGGCCTTTCGTACCACATCCAGGTTCCACATTGGATGGTCTGATATCCCACAATTGTGATTGTTTGATCTGGCGCTGCCAGTTCCTGAGCTTCTTCCAGAGCCTCTATGACATCAGTATTGTAGAAATGTGTGTCAACACTGGTAGCATAATTGTAGAAGAATACTATAAATGAAATACTGAAAAAGCACACACACGCTGGCACAATCACATGGCATCTGGTATACCGGGCGGTCTGTATGATTCCATAAATTCCATAAAAGATAACAGGGATATGGAGCAGGTTGATGTGGGTCATGGTCACGGTTGTCTGCAATAGCGCCACAATCAATGCGCTGACAAGCCAGACACAAAATATATATTGCAGTTCGTTGTTCCCATGATTATGTTTTTTGATCAGTTTCCCTATATGCAATATAATGCCAAGGAGAAAGAAGGGCGTGGTAAACAGATAATATGCGCCTGTTATGGGGCTTGCAGTATGCGCATGGTTGTCATACTGGCGAGTCAGGGTATCCAATACTGTTGTGATATTCCCGAGGAGGTTTTGGAGACTGAGTTCACTGCTCCTGAAGGCTTCCAGCTTGGGAATGGAAAGAAACGGTGTGGTGATTTCGGGGAGATACCCAAGGTTTACCGCTAAAAAGAGTAATAGGGGAACAGCTGCAAGCAAAAGCATGAATGCGGAGATAAAGGTAACAGGCTTGAAAGGAATGCTTTTCCAGTAGAGCAATAATACCAAAATAAGAATAATTGGCAGTGCAATCCAAGTGAGTGAATAACTATACAATGAGGCAGCCATGAAAACGGCGGACAGGTAAAGGTAGTTTGCTTTTTTCTTCAATCCCAGCACAAAAAAGGTCAGCGCAAACAGAATCATGTATGGAGCCAGGGTGGATTCCAGACCAAACCGGGCATTCATGATGCTCCAGGGATTAATGGCCAGGGCAAATGCCATAAGATATCCTGTCGCTTTGTCGAAGCATGCCCTGCCCAATACGTAGAATGCGGCAACGCCTGCCAGACTGACCAGGGCCTGGGGCAGGCGAAAGACAAAAAGGCTGGCGCCAAATAAGCGGAAGAAAGGCAATGCCAGATAGGCATAGAGAACATTCATTCCGCTACCCCAGGCGATAAAGTAAACGGGTGCATGATATCCCCGGCTGTCAATGCCCTCCACCATCATGCTCCATGTGTTATATGCGTTGTATGCTTCATCCGGATAAACTCCGTCTGGTAAACTGCCAAGAAGGATAAATCTTGCGCAGGCGGCGATAAGCATTATCGACAACAGGAATTTGTGCTGAATAAAAAACCGTTTTATAGTGGATATGCTTCCTCTGGCTTTTATATATTTCATGAGCATAATGGATCTCCTTTGCGTGTACCGCATTTTATGGCAGTATGCCTTGTGAAAAGTTTAAATAATTTCTTCCCGAAAATCAACAGCTTTACTTATGATGATCTGGTCGGCGTTTTCTATGGTTACTTATCATTCGATGTACTAGTACATCATTGCATTAATTCCTGAGTAATCAGCGCTCGCTGTTCGCGCCATCGCTGCGTTGTCGTCAGTCAACAATTGCTTTAGCAATTTGATACCGCATCGCCTCCTTCCTCCGCCTTGCGCTGACGCAAACATCAAGCATTGATTTACTTCAGGATTAATGCAACGATGTACTAGGAGTCTAACAGGCTCCCTCTTATTATGGCGTCTTTTCCAAATTTCTGGCGTATGGAGTCCAGGGCGGCGTCCAGCTTCTGCTGTTTTTCGGAGGCGGGAGCATTATAGTCGAATAGATTCAGCTGCGTGGGCTCGTCATCGGAAACAAGCTTGCTGGTGCGGATGCCCAGCAGGCGTATGGGTGTCTCGTCCCACAACTCATCGAACAGCTCCAGCGCCTGACGGTAAATGATGTTTGTGGCGGAGGTGGGTGTATCCAGAACTGCCTGGTGGGACACGGACCGGAAGGTATTGTATTTGATCTCTGTACAGACCAGACCTGCCATGCTGTGGTCGGCCCGCAGTCTGCTCCCCACGGACTCCGCCAGGGCGAGCAGGACTTTGGCAGCTTCCTCCCGGGTAACGGCATCGCTGCTCAGGGTGGTAGAGTTACCGATTCCCCGCATTTTGGCAGGCTCGGAAAAGATGGTGGAGTCGTCGATGCCGTTGGCATACTGCCACAAGGTGCGCCCGTGGCTTTTCAGGTGGGATTCCAGGATCGCCGGATCGGAGAGCGCCAGCTCCCCGATGGTCAGGATGCCCAGCTTCCGCAGGGTCTCCACGCTGGATTTCCCACACAGGAACAGGGAAGAGACGGGAAGACCCCACATTTTTTCCTGGATTTCCCAGGAGTAAAGCGTATGTACCAGGTCGGGTTTTTTAAAGTCAGATGCCATCTTTGCCAGAATCTTTTTATCGGAGATCCCCACATTGACGGTAAAGCCGAATTTTTCCCGCACGCTGTCCTTGATCCGGGCGGCGGCCGATTCGGGGGAGGTATAATTTGCCGCAATGGGGGAATAATCCATATAACATTCATCCACACTGACCTGCTCGATGTCGGGGCAGATGCCGGAAAGATACTCCATAAGCAGGGAGCTTTTTTCGTGGTAGAGTGTGTGGCTGGGAGGCACGGTCACCAGATGGGGACATTTTCGGAAAGCGTTTACCACAGGCTCTCCCGTGACAATGCCGTAAGCCTTGGCCGGAATGGACTTGGCAAGCACCACGCCGTGGCGTTTGCTCGTATCCCCTCCCACAATGGAGGGAATTAGACGCAGGTCTGTTCCGCTGCCTGATTCCAGCAGTTCCAGGGCGGACCAGCTGAGGAAAGCAGAATTTACATCAATATGGAAAAAAATGGGTGTGTCCATTCCGTTAGACCTCCTTGCGCTCCATGAACCAATTAAATATACACTCAAAAGTCTTGTATAAGGAAAGCCTGGACTTCGTAAAAAGTATACCCAATTGGAAAATGGAACACTTGCTATTAGTAGTATAACTCATAGAAAAGTTACTTTACAACCCTTTCATTTGTTGATAGAATAAAAATTATTACAAATTTATGAAGAATTGGAAAACCTATGAAAAAAAAGACAAGCAATAATAGAAAATACAAATTTACATATATTAAGACTACAGTACTGACTTTATTCTGCTGTACCTTTTTTATGAAAGGATATACACCTTTTGAGGAGACCGGAGAGAATTATTTCCATGTTATGCTGAACGGACAAGCCGTGGGCACCCTGGGGGACAGGGAGAGCGCGGAGGCGCTGCTGGTGGAGGCGCGCAGGGGCATTGCGTCAGCGAGCGAGGAACTTTTGTTCCTGGAAACGGATCTTCAGGTAACCGGCGAAGAAGTGCTGTGGGGGAAAGTCGACAGGGAAAGTGATGTCCTGGAAAATATGGATGCCGTTTTGAGAAGCGATATCCAGGAGACCATGCATCGCTCTTATACACTAAAGGTAAACGAGTATATGGTGAACCTGTCCAGCATGGAGGAAGTGCGCCAGCTGCTGCAGGCGGCTATCGACAAATATGACAGTGAAGGAAAATTCCGGGTAGACCTGGTCTATGATCCGGGCAGAGAGTTCAGCGTGCTCACTTCCGAAGTAGTGGACACTTCCCAGGAGGAGGAAAGCGATATTAATGCCAATCTGGAGGCGGGGGTGCAGCCGGTTCTTTCCAACATGGGAGCCACCAGGGTCATTGCGGAAGAGGAGAAGAATTTTGATGATTACGATCTGGGTATCCTGACCATGGACTTTGCCGAGGATGTGGAGATCGTGGAGGCATATCTGCCCGAAAGCCAGCTGACGGAACTCTCGGAGGCCATCGAAAGGGTGACCAAGGAACAGGAGACGCCCAGTATATATGAGGTGGTGTCGGGGGATACACTGTCGGAGATCGCCATCAAGGTGAATATTCCCATGGATCGGATCATCGAAATGAACGACAGCCTGGAGGATGAGCGCACGACTTTGCAGATCGGCCAGAAGCTGGTAATCACCGTGCCGGAGCCGGAACTTTCCGTGGTCAGGGTGGAAGAGAATTATTATGAAGAAAGTTACGATGCAGAGATCGTCTATATAGACAACGATAACTGGTATACAAATCAGACAGTGGTTCACCAGCAGCCTTCCGCTGGTTTCCGGCGGGTTGTGGCGGATGTCTCTTTCCTGAATGACAAGGAAGTGGAACGGGAAATCTTAAAGGAAGACATCGTCAAGGAAGCGGTGGCGAAGGTGGTGGAGCGGGGTACCAAGATTCCTCCCACCTATATCAAACCCATTTCCGGCGGCCGCCAGAGTTCCGGGTTTGGAAGGCGCAGTGCGCCCACCAAGGGAGCCAGCACTTACCACAAGGGCATCGACTGGGCAACGCCTACGGGTACGCCGGTATACGCGTCCTGCGGCGGTACGGTGACCAGGGCAGGCTGGGGCAGCGGTTATGGCTATGTGGTCTATATTGATCATGAGGACGGAAGACAGACCAGATACGGGCATCTGAGCAAGGTGCTGGTGTCTGTGGGAGATACGGTAAAACAGGGAGAGAGGATTGCCCTCAGCGGTAATACCGGCGTCAGCACGGGACCTCATCTGCACTTTGAGATCCTGATCAATGGCACCCAGGTGAATCCCTTAAAATACCTCCAATGAGATAAGAACGTACATTCCGTTTACAAAAAGTGAAAAATATGGTAGAGTAAGAAAGTGGCAGAGATCAGGAAATCTTAACCACAAAATGAAGTGAATGAACATGCTGTAGATACAGCATGAAGTGATTTATATGCTGGCAGTCAAAAAAGATTGACCGCTCAGTATAAAATTGTGAAATATAAAATTGACCTTAAAGAGGTATAGATAGATGGAACAATATGCAATCAAGGGCGGTAATCCCCTGGTGGGAGACGTGGAGATAGGAGGCGCCAAAAACGCAGCGCTTCCTATTCTGGCTGCTACTATCATGACCAATGAGACCGTATATATAGACAATATGCCCGATGTATGGGATACCAATGTGCTTTTGAGTGCCATGCAGAATATCGGGGTGATGGTAAAGCGCACTGACAGGCATAAGGTAACAGTAAATGCCGGAAATGTCAACAGTATGATAGTCGAGGAGGAATCCCTCAAGAAGATCAGGGCTTCCTATTACCTTTTGGGAGCGATCCTGGGAAAATATAAACATGCGGAGGTAGTCCTTCCCGGAGGCTGCGATATCGGCTTCAGGGCCATTGACCAGCATATCAAGGGATTTCGGGCGCTGGGCGCGACAGTGACCATCGAACATGGTCTGATCAAGGCGAAGGCGGAAAGGCTGAAAGGCGGTCATGTCTATATGGACTGCGTCAGTGTGGGAGCCACCATCAATGTCATGATGGCGGCCACTATGGCGGAGGGATTGACGATCATTGAAAACTCGGCGAAAGAACCCCATGTGGTGGATGTGGCCAACTTTCTGAACAGTATGGGCGCCAACATCAAGGGGGCAGGTACGGATGTGATCCGTATCAGGGGGGTGCAGAAGCTCCATGGCACGGAGTATACCATTATTCCCGACCAGATCGAAGCCGGTACTTTTATGTTTGCAGCAGCTGTCACGAAAGGGGATGTGACGGTGAAGAATGTGATACCCAAGCATCTGGAATCCATCACGGCCAAGTTGCTGGAGATCGGCTGTGAAGTGGAGGAACTGGATGATTGTATCAGGGTCGTTTCCTCCAAGCCCCTTCTTCACACCCATGTGAAGACCCTGCCTTATCCCGGCTTTCCCACGGATATGCAGCCGCAGATCACGGTGGCTCTTGCGTTGTCGAAGGGAACCAGTATCGTGACGGAGACCATTTTTGAGAATCGCTTCAAATATGTGGATGAACTGACCAGAATGGGAGCCAACATCAAAGTGGAGGGAACCACCGCCATCATAGACGGAGTGGAGAGGTATACGGGCGCAAGTATTTCCGCGCCGGATCTCAGGGCGGGTTCCGCGCTGGTGGTTGCCGCGCTGGCAGCCGAGGGAACGTCCACCGTGGATGATATCAGATATATCCAGAGAGGGTATGAGGATTTCCACTTGAAGCTGCAAAGCCTGGGTGCGCAGATAGAACTGGTTCAGACGGAAAAGGATTTCCAGAAATTCAAGTTGAAAATAGGTTGAAATTGGTATTGACAGATAGGGCTGTCTATAGTAGTATAGTGATGACAATTAAATAGTGATTTTCTCTTATTCAGAGTTGGTGGAGATACATAGGATCGATGAAACCACGGCAACCCCCCTTGCGGGAAGGTGCCTCCCTGAGCGAAAAGAATCGAACAATAAGAGGATTGACAATCGTAAGATTTTAAGTCCGCTTATTCTGTAAGCGGGCTTTCTTAATGCAGCAAAAGTAACCAAACTTATTGAAAGGAAGGAAGACACAAATGGAAAAACATTTATTTACCTCCGAATCCGTAACTGAAGGACATCCCGACAAAGTCTGTGACGCGGTGTCTGACGCGATCCTGGATGCCTGTGTGGCACAGGATCCCATGAGCCGTGTGGCCTGCGAGACTGCCTGCTGTACCGGTTTTGTGCTGGTCACCGGTGAGATCACTACCAAGGCAAACCTGGACATACCCGCCCTTGTCCGCGAAACTGTGAACGAGATCGGTTATGATGATGCAAAGACCGGATTTGACGGACATACCTGCGCTGTCATGGTGGCTCTGGATAAGCAGTCTCCCGATATTGCCATGGGCGTTGACAAGGCGCTGGAAGCGAGGGAGCAGAAAATGAGCGACGCCCAGATCGAGGCCATCGGCGCAGGCGATCAGGGTATGATGTTCGGCTATGCGACCAATGAGACACCCGAAATGATGCCGTATCCTATCTCCCTGGCCCACAAACTGACCCGGCAGCTGACGAAAGTCCGCAAGGACGGCACCTTAAAATATCTCCGTCCCGACGGCAAAAGCCAGGTGTCTGTTGAATATGATGATAACGGCAGGCCGGTACGTCTGGAGGCGGTGGTGCTTTCCACCCAGCATGACGAGGACGTGACCCAGGAGCAGATTCATGAAGATATTAAGAAGTATGTGTTTGATGAAGTGCTTCCCAAAGAACTGATCGACGAGAATACAAAGTTCTTCATCAATCCCACCGGCCGTTTCGTGATCGGGGGACCTCACGGTGACGCAGGCCTCACAGGCCGAAAGATTATTGTGGATACCTACGGCGGATATGCGCGTCACGGCGGCGGGGCTTTCTCCGGCAAGGACTGTACCAAGGTGGACAGAAGCGCAGCGTACGCGGCGCGTTATGTGGCAAAGAATATTGTGGCGGCAGGTCTGGCGGAGCGCTGTGAGATCCAGCTGTCCTATGCCATCGGCGTGGCACAGCCTACCTCTGTCATGGTAGATACCTTTGGAACCGGAAAGCTGTCCAACGAGAAGCTGGTGGAGATCATCCGTGAAAACTTTGACCTTCGTCCCGCGGGCATCATCAAGATGCTGGATCTGCGCAGACCCATCTATAAGCAGACAGCTGCTTACGGACACTTTGGAAGGGATGACATTTCCCTGCCCTGGGAGGCGCTGGACAAGGTGGAGACGCTGAAGAAGTACATATAGGGGACGAGGATTCCCTGTGAGGATGGCGTGAGCCGCAAGGCGTACGGATAAAGGCACGGAGCCGCTGAACAGCGGCTGCCGTGCCTTTTAAGTCATTTTCCACGTTTGCTCATTCTGTAGACAGTGCGCTTATCCCTCCTTGGAGAGTGGCGGCGATTGATATAGCTTTCTCTCGATCTGTCTCCGTTCAATTGCAATCTGTTTTAAAACGGCTTCATCGTTGGTTACCGCCTCTATCCGTTCTAATATGGAGAGCTGGTCAAACAGATAGCAGTTAATTTCTTTTTCATTTGTCGGCATAGTCTCTCTCCTTTCTTTTGGAAATGAAAAAGTTACCTGTTATGTGTATTGTAGCATAAAATCTTCATGAATACTACATGTGTTTAGAGAAACTATTGGGGGCTGAATCGGGACTGAACCGTTACAGTCCTCTTTACAAACCCTGGGAAATTCAGTATATTAATATAGTAGATTCTGCTTCAGCGACAACCGGTTGACATACAGATAAGACAAGGAGATCTCGATCATGGCATTTGCGCATCTTCACGTCCACACGGAATATTCTCTGCTGGACGGTTCCAACAAAATAAAAGAATATGTGGCAAGGGTGAAGGAACTGGGGATGGACAGCGCTGCCATAACCGACCACGGCGCCATGTATGGGGCGGTTGACTTTTACCGGACAGCGAAAGCGGAGGGGATCAATCCGATCCTGGGCTGTGAGGTTTATGTGGCGCCCAATTCCCGCTTTGACAAGGAACTGACCGGCGGGGAGGACAGGTATTACCATCTGGTGCTGCTGGCAGAGAATAATACCGGTTACTCAAACCTGATGAAAATTGTCAGCAAGGGCTTTACGGAAGGATATTATTACAAGCCCCGCGTAGATATGGAAGTCCTGAACCAGTACCATGAGGGTATTATAGCATTGTCCGCCTGTCTGGCGGGAGAGGTACAGAGATATATCACCAAGAGACTGACCGACGAGGCCAGGAAAGCGGCGAGGAAGTATGAAGCGTGCTTTGGCAGGGGAAACTATTTCCTGGAATTGCAGGATCACGGACTGCCGGATCAGAAGTTTGTCAACACGGAACTGTTGAAGATGAGCAAGGAACTGGACATTCCCCTGGTGGCCACCAATGATGTCCACTATACCTATGCCTCCGATGCGGATTCCCACGATATCCTGCTCTGTCTCCAGACCGGTAAGAAGCTGGCGGATGAGGATCGTATGCGCTACGAGGGCGGGCAGTATTACGTCAAGAGCGAGGAGGAAATGAAGGGGCTTTTCCCCTATGCCTGGGAGGCGGTGGAAAATACCCAGAGGATTGCGGACCGGTGTCACGTGGAGATTGAGTTTGGCGTGACGAAGCTGCCCCATTATGAGGTGCCGGAGGGGTACGATTCCTGGACTTATTTGAATAAATTGTGTGACGATGGCCTGGCGGAACGTTACGGCGACGGCAGCCTGCCGGCGGGGGATACGGGTCAGACCCTGCGGGAGCGGCTGGATTATGAGCTTGGCGTCATCAGGACCATGGGGTATGTGGATTATTTCCTGATCGTGTGGGATTTTATCAATTATGCCCGCTCCAACGATATCCCGGTGGGGCCGGGACGTGGTTCCGCGGCGGGCAGCATTGTATCTTACTGCCTGAAGATTACCAATATTGACCCCATCAGATACAACCTGCTGTTTGAGCGTTTCCTGAATCCGGAGCGCGTGTCCATGCCGGATATCGACATTGACTTCTGCTTCAACAGGCGCCAGGAGGTCATTGACTATGTAGGCAGGAAGTACGGGGTCGATAAGGTGGTACAGATCGTGACCTTCGGTACGCTGGCGGCAAAGGGAGTGATCCGTGATGTGGGCCGCGTCATGGATCTGCCTTATGCGTTTGTGGATTCCATTGCAAAGATGGTTCCCAATGAACCGAATATTACCATAGACCGGGCGCTGGAGATGAATCCGGAATTTCGTAAGCTGTACCGGGAGGACGAGCAGGTAAGCCACCTGATCGATATGTGCAAGCGCCTGGAGGGGCTGCCAAGACATACCTCCATGCACGCCGCGGGGGTTGTGATCTGTCCGGAATCGGCGGATGAGTTTGTACCCCTGTCCAGGGGAAGCGACGGTTCCATCACCACCCAGTTTACCATGACCACGCTGGAGGAACTGGGGCTGCTGAAAATGGATTTCCTGGGTCTGCGCACTCTGACGGTGATACATGACGCAGTGGAATTTATAGAAAAGACCAGGGGGATGCACATTGACATTGACAGGATTGACTATAATGATCCCAAGGTGCTTGCATCCATCGGCACGGGCAGGACGGACGGCATCTTTCAGCTGGAAAGTGCGGGTATGAAGAATTTCATGAAGGAACTGCGTCCCCGGAACCTGGAGGACATTATTGCGGGAATCTCCCTGTATCGTCCCGGGCCAATGGACTTTATCCCGAAATATATCAAGGGGAAAAACAATCATGACGCGGTGGTTTATTCCTGCCCCCAGCTGGAGCCCATTTTAAAGCCCACCTACGGCTGTATCGTCTATCAGGAGCAGGTCATGCAGATCGTCCGGGATCTGGGAGGTTATACCCTGGGACGAAGCGACCTGGTACGCCGTGCCATGAGTAAGAAAAAGCAGGCGGTAATGGAAAAAGAACGGGCGAATTTTATTTATGGAAATAAGGAAGAAAATGTCCCGGGCTGTATATCCAAGGGAATTGATGAAAAAATAGCGAGTGGTATTTACGAGGATATGATGGATTTTGCTAAATATGCATTTAACAAATCCCATGCCGCCTGTTATGCGGTAGTGGCACTACAGACGGCTTATCTCAAATATTACTATCCCGTGGAGTTTATGGCAGCATTAATGACATCTGTTATTGATAATCCGAAGAAGGTTTCTGAATACATTCTCACATGCAGGGGCATGGGAATCCGGATGCTGCCTCCGGATATTAATGAGGGTGAGTGCGGGTTCTCCGTGACAGCGGAGGGAATCCGCTATGCATTGACGGCCATCAAAAGTATCGGGAGGGCTGTCATAGAGGAAATCATCGGGGAACGCGAGGAAAGGGGTCCTTTTACCAATCTTCAGGATTTTATTACCCGCACTGCGGATGTGGAAATGAATAAACGCGTCATAGAGCATCTGATCAAAGCGGGGGCGCTGGACAGCCTGGGAGGAACCAGGAAACAGTTCATGAGCGTCTATGTGCAGATATTGGATCATGTGGTCAGGGATAAAAAGAATAACCTGGCGGGTCAGATGTCTCTCTTTGACATTGCGGGGGACGGGCAGAAGGATGAATTCGACATCCGTATGCCCGATGTGGGCGAGTATTCCCAGGAGATGGTGCTTTCTTTTGAGAAGGAGGTTCTGGGCATTTACCTCAGCGGCCATCCGCTGGAGGCGGATGAGGAACTGTGGCGGAAATATATTACCCATACCACCAATGATTTCGCGCTGGATGAGGAGAGTGGAACTGTTTCCGTGCAGGACCAGTCCAATGTGGTTCTTGGAGGTCTGATTGTCGATAAGACCGTAAAATATACGAAAAATGACAAGATCATGGCTTTCCTGAGCCTGGAGGATCTGGTAGGCAATGTGGAGGTTGTGGTTTTCCCGAAGGATTATGAGAAGTACGGCAGTATGCTTCAGGAGGATGCGAAGGTATTCATCCGGGGGCATGCTTCTGTGGAGGAGGACCGGGACGGAAAACTGATCTGTGAGCAGATTGTCGGATTTGACGAGGCGGCTGCTGCCGATGGACAGCCACTCTTTCAGAGGAGGAGATGGAATCATAGCGGTTATACAAACGGCATGGGAGGTGGAAGGACGGAATCCCGACAGCAAAACTCCGCGCCCGGTCCGGGTCAGTCCCATACTGCGGGCAACGTGGATGCCGCCGCGGTTATGCAGCAGGGCAAGGTGCCCAGGGGAATCTGGCTTCAGTTTCCCGATGCTGACAGTTATTTTGCCAGGGAACAGGAATTGTTTTCCGCCATCGCGGATTCCGACGGTAATGACGACGTGGTGATTTATTTAAAGAATACCAGGGGGATCAAGGTGCTTCCTCCCAACCGGAGGGTCTCCGCGGATGAAGGGCTGCAGGACAGGCTGGGTGCGCTCTTTGGTACGGAAAATGTAAAAATTCGGTAACTACGTATTCTAACCTATTGAAAACAGGGAAAAAATAGATTAAAATATGGACTGAGAAATGTCTTCAGGAGGAAATATTATGGCAAAAGAGATCAAGACAATTGCTGTATTGACCAGCGGCGGGGACGCGCCGGGAATGAATGCTGCCATCCGTGCGGTTGTCCGGACGGCGCTTTTCAGGGGATTGAAGGTAAAAGGGATCAAGAGAGGCTATAACGGCCTTTTAAATGAAGAGATAATCGATATGGAGGCCCGGAATGTCTCGGATATCCTCCAGAGAGGCGGAACGGTTCTGGGCACTGCACGCTGTCTGGAATTTAAGGAACCTGAATACCAGAAGAAGGGAGCGACCATCTGCAGGAAACACGGGATTGACGGCATTATTGTCATTGGCGGAGACGGTTCCTATCGGGGTGCACAGGCACTGTCCAGGCAGGGGATCAATACGGTAGGGCTTCCCGGCACCATTGATCTTGATATTGCGTGCACGGACTATACCATCGGATTTGACACCGCGGTAAATACGGCGATGCAGGCCATTGACAAGGTAAAGGATACCTCTTCCTCCCATGAGCGCTGCAGCATCATTGAGGTAATGGGACGCAATGCCGGATATATTGCCCTCTGGTGCAGTATTGCCAACGGCGCGGAGGATGTGCTGCTGCCTGAGAAATATGATTACAATGAGCAGGAGATCATCAACCATATCGTAGAGAGCCGTAAACGCGGCAAGACCCATCACATCATTATCAATGCCGAGGGGATCGGACATTCCACTTCCATGGCCAGGAGGATCGAGGCGGCTACCGGCGTGGAGACCCGTGCCACCATCCTGGGATACATGCAGAGAGGAGGCAGCCCTACTGCGACAGATCGTTTCTACGCATCCATTATGGGGGCATATGCGGTGGATGTCCTGCTTCAGGGCAGGACCAACAGGGTAGTGGGCTACCGGAAGGGCGAGTTTGTTGACTTTGATATTGAAGAAGCATTACAGATGAAGAAGAGTATTGATGAATATCAGTATGAAGTATCCCAGGTGCTGACAATTTGATGGGGAAAATTAAATCTGTATTTTACAAAACGGCTGTTTTGATTGCAACAGCCGTTTTATAAGTTTACTTTATAGGAAACTGCGTTACGAAGGGACGCGTTTTATTGGCAACAGAATTCCTGCAAGTGGAGTCTTTGATTGCCGGCGGGAGGAGTGGGCGGATGATCATCAGTTGTTCTAACGCGAAAATCAAACAGGTCATACAATGGCAGAATAAAGCGAAGGAGAGACGCAGCGCGGGAATCTTTCTCGCGGAGGGTTTCAAAATGTTTGAAGAGGCGCCCCGGGAAAGCATACAACAGATCTATCTCACAGAGGAGGCGTTGGAACGGCTCCGAGGGAAAACTGAAACGGAACGCAAACTGGAGGAAGTCGGGTATGAGACCGTTTCAAAAGAGGTCTTTGCAAGGATGTCGGATACCCGGACGCCCCAGGGGATACTGTGTGTCGTCAGCCGCCCAGGCTATTCGCTGGAACGGCTCCTGAGGACGGAAGTGCCGCTATTGATGGTATTGGAAGATTTGCAGGATCCCGGTAATCTGGGCACTATCATCAGAACCGGGGAGGCAGCAGGAATAACGGGCGTTATAATGAGCGCCGGAACGGTGGATCTCTTTAATCCAAAGACCGTTCGTGCTACCATGGGTTCAGTTTTCAGGGTTCCCTTCCTGTATGTGGATGATCTGCCACATACGGTGGAACAGCTGCGGCAGGAAGGCATCAGCGTCTATGCGGCGCATCTGGGAGGGAAAACATATTATGATGATGTTTCTTTCCTGGAACCCACGGCTTTCCTGGTGGGGAACGAAGGAAACGGATTGACGGAAGAGACGGCATCCAGGGCGGATCAGTACCTGAAAATTCCCATGGAGGGCAGGATAGAGTCGCTCAATGCGGCTGTTGCCGCTTCGCTCTTCATGTATGAGGCACACAGGCAGCGAAGTGTGAAAGGCGAAAAGATTTTCTAAGGTTGAAAAGAACTCAACCTAAAAAATCTAAGCTTCGCCTTGAGATCTTTGCGCTTTGGTTTCATGGATTGTTTGCGCCGCCGAGGCGGCATGACGGAAAGTGTGAGAGGAAAATCTAATTGCATGGGGCAGAGGCCGCTTGGCGGAGATTTTCTACGGCGCAGGAGCAGTGCCTTCTTCACACGGCGATTTGCGTCAGCGCGCTGCTTGCCACAAAGTCGCTTATGCGCAGTCTCAACAAAGTTGAGACCAAAGCAGCGCAGAAATGGGGATTGGTATGAAAATAGGCTTTATCGGATTGGGAAATATGGCGGGAGCCATGATCGGGGGAATGCTTGGAAAGAAGTTGGCAGCGCCGGAGGACATCATCGGTTCGGCCAGGACAGACGCTACCAGGGAGAAAGTCAGGGAAAAGTATAAAGTGCGGACGGCGGAGACCAATATACAGGTGGCACAGGAGGCGGATATTCTGTTTCTTGCGGTGAAGCCGATCTTCCTGGACGAGGTGATCGCCGAGATCAGGAAAGCGGTGAAGGCGGATGCCCTGGTGATCAGTATTGCCGCAGGCAGGGATTTGAAATTCTTAAAAGAAGCTTTTGCCAGACCGGAACTGAAGATCATACGCTGTATGCCGAATACACCGGCTCTTGTCCTGGAGGGCTGTACCGGAATCTGCGCGGGGGAAGAAGTCCCGCAGGAAGATCTGGACAGGGTGGTAAGGCTTATGGAATCCTTTGGCAAAGCGAGCGTCGTACCGGAAAGGCTGATGGATGTGGTAGTGGGGGTCAGCGGAAGTTCACCGGCCTATGTTTTTATGTTTATAGAGGCCATGGCGGACGAGGCCGTGGCGGAGGGGATGCCCAGGAAGCAGGCTTATGAGTTCGCAGCGCAGGCGGTATTGGGCAGCGCCAGGATGGTTCTGGAGACTGGAATGCATCCCGGAGAATTAAAGGACATGGTCTGCTCTCCCGGCGGAACCACCATCCAGGCGGTAAAGGTGCTGGAGGAAAAGGGTATGAGGGCGGCGGTCATGGATGCCATGGAAGCCTGTATCGGGAAATCAAGAAGCATGATGCAAAAATGATACAAAAACTTGACAAATAATTCTGCCTTTGCTATGATGTGTCTGTAACAAATTTAACAACTTTGTAATATTTTTAACAAAGAAGGAAATACTTATTGTTAATATTTGTTAGGAGGTAGATAAAATGGCAAAAAACAGAAAGCTGTTTGCTTCGGTGGCGGGGATAACGATGTCGCTGCTTCTCTTTGTGGAAGCGGGCATGACCGCACAGGCCGGCGGTACAGATTATCTGGATAATATGCGGGGAGGCATCGCATCGGTATTGAATCCCGGTTCGACAAATTCTGCAGATGTTGTAAGCGCCACGGCGAGGGAACTGAATATCGACTTCGAACCGCAGGAGGAAGAGGAGATCGGCAACCTGGTCATGGCCAATGTACAAAACGCATTGAATGTAAGGAGCGATGCCAGCGAGGAGGCATCAAAGGTGGGAAAGCTGTACAAGGACTGCGGCGGGATCATACTGGAGAGAAGAGACGGATGGACCAAGCTCCAGTCGGGCAATATTGTCGGCTGGGCGTCGGATGAATACCTGCTATTCGGGGAAGACGCACGCGCTCTCGCCGATGACGTGGGCAGGACGATAGCGACCATTGATACGGAGACGCTTCGTGTCAGGACTGCTCCGGGAACGGATGCGGGAGTCCTGGGGCTGCTTCCCAAGGGGGAGATCGTGGAAGTCCTGAGTAAAGACGATGAAGGCTGGGTCTGCATTGACTATGAGGGCGGGGACGGCTACGTGTCAGCGGAATTTGTCACATTGGATTTCCAGATCGACGCGGGAGAGACGATGGAAGAGATCGAGATCCGCGAGGAAGCTGAGAGAGAAGCAAAGCGGCATGTCAACTATGGCGCTTACACCACAGATGCGGATACGACCCTGCTGCTGGCGGCACTGATCCAGTGCGAGGCAGGTGGAGAGTCCTATGAAGGCCAGGTGGCAGTGGGTGCGGTGGTTATGAACCGTGTCAGAAGCGGAGCTTATCCCAACAGTATCCACGGCGTGATCTATGCTTCCGGCCAGTTTACACCGGCGCTGAACGGCAAGGTGAACGCGCTGTACGAATCCGGCAGGATCAAGGCGAGCTGTATTCAGGCTGCGGAGGAAGCGATCTCCGGCGTGTCAAATGTGGGTGATTTCACACATTTCCGCCGCAATAACGGCCGGGAAGGCATTGTGATCGGTAATCATGTGTTCTATTAAGCAGCATCAGGCAAAAGGGATCTTGGATTTTATGGCGGGGGCAGCACGTACAGTGCTGCCCCCGTATGTTATGGTGCGTCCGGCGGCGCACGTTTCTAACGGGTTAAAGTCCCGAATCCGCCCGGTAGTGGGAAGGATATAGCCGAAGGCAAGGGTGTCC
>CANDMD010000006.1 GCA_947385725.1 uncultured Lachnospiraceae bacterium
ACCCAACAGAACACTCTTTCCCTACACGACGCTCTTCCGATCTCGGCCTTGCCGGAACTGTAACCATATGGTATGAAATGTTTTAGATAATTATAGCATTCTTTTCCGGGAAATGCTACAATAGAGTCTGACGTAACTATTCGGCCGGCAGCTGTCGGCTGCTGTTCACTCCGTGACCAGTAATATATGCAAGGAGTTCGGTGAACTTCCTGAAACCGCAAAACAGCGGTTTCACGCACAGCTGTCTAAACGATTGTTCTAATCGCTTTGGTTTGATCATGCAAAAGGCGCGTGAAAACGCCTCGCGGTGGCGCGGGTGTGAAAAGTAACAACTGTTACTTTGACCATGGAACGATTGGTTCTGAATAGCTGCGATAAAGTGTATGCTGCAAAATAATGATTGCATTTTTACACGGCGATTTGTGTCTGCGCGCTGCCTGCCATAAAGTCGCTTATGCACAGTCTCAACAAAGTTGAGACCAAAGCAGCGCAGAAATGAGGAGTAATATGGATAAAATAATTTTGACAGGGGACAGACCTACCGGCAGGCTGCACGTGGGGCATTATGTCGGTTCCCTGCGCAGACGGGTGGAATTACAGGATTCCGGTGAATATAAGAAGACGTATATTATGATCGCCGATGCGCAGGCATTGACGGACAATATCGAAGATCCGGAAAAGGTGAGGCAGAATATTATAGAGGTGGCATTGGATTATATGTCCTGTGGGCTGGATCCGGCAAAGTCCAACCTGTTCATTCAGTCCCAGATCTCCGAGTTATGCGAACTGACTTTTTATTATATGGATCTCGTCACTGTGGCCAGGCTACAGAGGAATCCTACCGTAAAGAGCGAGATACAGATGCGCAATTTCGAGGCCAGTATCCCGGTAGGCTTTTTCACTTATCCCATCAGCCAGGCCGCTGATATTACGGCATTTAAGGCAACTACTGTGCCGGTAGGCGATGACCAGCTGCCTATGATCGAGCAGACAAGGGAGATCGTGCATAAATTTAATACGGTATATGCGCCCGTCCTGGTGGAGCCTGCGGCGCTGCTTCCGGAAAACGAAGCGTGCAAGAGACTGCCCGGTATTGACGGGAAGGCAAAAATGAGTAAATCCCTTGGAAACTGCATTTATCTGGCTGACAGCGCTGATGAGGTGCGTGCCAAGGTGATGAGCATGTATACGGATCCCCAGCATCTGCAGGTCAGCGATCCCGGGCATTTGGAAGGAAACACCGTGTTTACCTATCTGGATGCATTCTGCAGGCCGGAGCATTTTGAGAGGTATCTGCCGGAATATCCTGATCTGGCAGAACTGAAAGCCCACTATGTCCGCGGAGGACTGGGGGATGTGAAGGTAAAGAAATTCCTCAACAATATCATGCAGGAGACCCTGGAACCCATCCGTAACCGCAGAAAGGAACTGGAGAAGGATATTCCTGCCGTCTACGATATACTGAAAAAGGGGAGCGATGCCGCAAGGGAGACGGCTGCCCGGACGCTTTCAGAGGTAAAGAGTGCAATGAGGATCAATTATTTTGACGATCAGGAACTGATCAGGGCTCAGAGTGAGATGTACAGGTACGAGGCATGAATGTACGGCATTAACGTTTCACCTCACAGGTAACGGCATCGGGCGACAGCGGAAAGGCATGGCTATCGGTATGAGAGATGAGAAAGAGAAAAATGTAGAGGAACGGGCGGAAGCCCTGGAATCAAGACTTTCCCGGAAGGAAGAGACGGACGGGCCGGAGGAGATCGACCGGGAGGATTTCCGGGAGAAATGGGCTTCTGAAAAGCTGTCAGAGGATGATTTCCCAGGGGAGGATATTCCGGAGGATGATTTCTCGGAGGAGGACTTCTCTGAGGAAGATTTTCCGGAGGACGACTGGGAGGACGACGAAGCTGCTCCGATGAAGCCCTGGGTGATGGCGGCGATCATGGCCGGACTCATTGTTCTCGCGGCGGTCATATGCGCGATCCTGTGGCATTTTACCCATCTGGACAAGGAAGAGGATGAGCCGTCGTTGAGTACGGTGGCATCGGAGGAGCTTTCCGGAAAGGAACCGGAGGACAGTTCCCTGCCGGGAGACGCGGCGCCATCACAGCCTTCTCTGCCGGAAACCACGCCTTTGCCGGAGGCATCATCTCCGACGCCTTTGCCGACTGTAACGCCTGTGCCCTCGGCAACATCCGTCCCGGCGGCTCCGCAGACGACGATGCCACCCGGAGCACAGACTTCCGCGGCCGTGCAGGAACCGGTATCCGGCACAACGGCAATGGAATTTATACAGCTTGAGGATGAGATGACGCCGAAGGATGTGGTCAATCTCCGCTCGGAGCCAAGTACCCTGAATGCGGATAACATTGTGACGCAGGCACAGAATGGCGAAGTCCTGAGCCGGACAGGGGTGAACGAAGCCACCGGCTGGTCGCGGATAGCGTATGGAGGCGAGACTCTGTATGCGGTTTCCCAGTATCTGACCACGGATCTGACCTATAAGACGCCTGTCCAGGCATCTAACCCCAACAGGGTAAACACCATGGACGGGAGAATCATTCTCTTTACGGATTGTGATGACAACATCACGCCAAAGGAATATGTCAATCTAAGGACAGAACCCAGCACATCCGAGGGAGAAACCACTGTCCGCTGCCAGATCAGCAATGGGGAAGTGGTGCACAGGACGGGCTATAGTCCCGATGCAGGATGGTCAAGGGTGGAGTATAACGGTGAGGTTTTATATGTTGTAAGCAGCTATATGTATACAGTGGAGTAGCGTCTGATGAATGAATTTCCTCCGGACAGGGGATAATGACAAAAACATTATTCTATTCGGAGGGAATTTTTATGAATCAGAGTTTGGGTAAGGCAAGTGTAAAGCCGCAGCAGCCGGTCTATATTTTGAACAGCGGCAGCATTGTGGGAACCAAGGAGGGACAGGGCCCCCTGGGGCTGTTGTTCGATATGGTCGGGAGTGACGATATGTTTGGCTGTGAAAGTTGGGAAGAGGCGGAGAGCAGCCTGCAGAAAAGCGCGGTCCAGCTGGCCCTGGAAAAAGCAAAAGTAAAGGCGGAGGATGTAAAATTTATCTTTGCCGGGGACTTGCTTGGTCAATCCATAGCCACATCATTTGGTATATCAACATATCAGATACCACTACTGGGTGTATATGGGGCGTGTTCTACCTGTGGAGAGTCGTTGACTGTCGGGGTCATGACAATAGCCGGTGGATTTGCGGACAGGGTTGTCTGCGTCACCTCCAGCCATTTCGCCAGCGCGGAAAAGGAATTTCGTTTTCCCCTGGAGTATGGGAACCAGCGCCCTTTGTCGGCGACATGGACGGTGACAGGGGGCGGAGCCTTTGTGCTGGGAAATGAGGAAGCGCTGTCGGCTTATGGGGAGAAACCCAGGGCCAGGATCATGGGAATGACCGTGGGGAAGATTGTGGATTACGGGTTAAAGGATTCCATGAATATGGGAGCCTGTATGGCTCCTGCGGCGGCCTCCACCCTGGAGCAGCACTTTGTTGACTTTGGAAGTCAGCCGGAGGACTATGATAAGATCATCACCGGAGATCTGGGGAAAGTGGGTCAGAAGGTACTGATCGACCTGATGAAGGAGAAGGGATATGATATTTCCGAACAACATATGGACTGCGGCATTGAGATTTATGACGGTGAAGTCCAGGACACCCATGCAGGGGGGAGCGGCTGCGGCTGCAGTGCGGTGACCTTGTCCGCGTATATCCTGAAGCAGCTGGAGGAGGGAAACTGGAAGAAAGTTCTTTTCATGCCCACAGGTGCGCTTCTCTCCAAGACCAGCTTTAATGAGGGAAAGAGTGTCCCCGGAATTGCCCACGCGCTGGTGCTGGAGACTTAAGGGAGGAAACGCCGTTTTCCGGACAGGAGCCGACAGCAAAGAGATAGTAGCTGCTCATCCCCTATCGTGCCAGGAGGCTTGCTTTTTCTGGGTTTCCGGCTAAAGGGACGGCGCAGGGAAGACAGGGGGGTACTTTCTGCGACGGCTCGATGGGCGTTTCGATGAGCCTCATGCGCGGCAAAGCCCGCCAGAGGGGCGTGCTTCGCCGGAGTCTCCTCTTCACATCTCGCTCACGCCGCAGATAGTACCCCCCTGTCTTCCCTGCGCCTGTTTCCTGCAAGTTCTAATATATATCGAGCGATTTTTCCTTACAGTGTGTCATCGCGGTAACTATTTAAAATCAATTTTAAGAATTGCACATTTGCATTCTGCTCATTCGGAAATGAATTGCTAATCCAACACCCCCGCCTGCATTGTAATAAGTTGCATACAGTGAAGTCATGGGATTGCAACCGCACAGTGGAAAATAGTTTGAGTTTCTTTGGCACTTGGTTCACACGATATTTGCCAGGAAAAGTGATAGTGGCTTTTTGCCCATGCGGCTGTGATTCTTTGGTTCTGAATCATTATAAATTGCGGACAATACGTCGCCGCCTGACCTTCCGCAAATCGCGACTATACAGGAACAAACAATTTATGCTATTCCAACTATAATAGACTTGATCCATATAGATATACTTGCAGGAAACAGGCGCAGGGAAGACAGGGGATACTTTCTGCGGCGTGAGTGAGATGTGGAGAGGAGACTTCGGCGATGAGAGCCCCTCAGGCGAGCATCGACGTGCATGAGGCTCATCGAAACGCCCATCGAGCCGTCGCAGATAGTACCCCTGTCTTCCCTGTGCCGTCCCTTTAGCCGGAAACCCAGAAAAAGCAAGCCGCCTGGCACGATAGGGGTTGAATTGTTATGAAGGATACCACCCAATGGTGAAAACACCTTGTAAAATCAGCAGATGCATCTTATAATAGACCTTGGATCATAGAATCGGATTTTAGGTTTTATACAGAGAAGTATGGTATGTGATTTGTGGAGCGTTTTCCGGAATCGTTTAGAAGGGGTGTCTGGAAGGAGTTTCGGAAACAGAACCGGGAAAGAAACAAAAGGGGTACGGAAAGGAAAGGGGGCACTGTGCGGTATGCGGAAAATGGAGTTTAAGATGGAGCGTCCCGGATTGCTGGCGGCGGGGCAGAAGATCACAGTGACAGAAGGCGTGCTGCCGAGCAATTACTATTATACCATTGATCCGGCCCTTGCCATGTCCGCCAATATCCCGTTTCGCTGCCGTCTGAAGAGCAGTGAAGGCGTGGTCACAGACGTGGTGGAAAACGCAAGGGGGTTTTATGTGACGGCGGAGTTTGACGAGCCGGAAGTGGATGCGGGAAAATAGAATACAAAGGGATGGATGTTGCAGGCCAGAACACCAGGAGCCTGATAACGTATATTATATACCAAGAAAAGAGGATAAGAGTATGTTACAGAAAGTTTCTACGGACAAAGCGCCCGCGGCAATCGGGCCTTACTCACAGGGTATCATTGCGAACAATATGCTGTTTGCATCAGGACAGATCCCCATTAATCCCGCCACCGGCGAGATCGAGGGAACGGATATTACCGCTCAGGCGGAGCAGGCATGTAAGAATGTGGGCGAGATTTTAAAGGCCGCAGGCACCGGCTATGCAAATGTGGTAAAGACCAGCTGCTTCCTGGCGGATATGGGAGATTTTGCCGCCTTCAACGAAGTGTACGCAAAGTATTTTACAGAGAAACCGGCGAGAAGCTGCGTGGCGGTCAGGACACTTCCTAAAAATGTGCTGTGCGAAGTGGAGGTCATCGCCGCACTGTAAAGCATAATGTGAATAAAACAGAAATCCCTGCAGATACTATCTCTGAGAAAGTCCCGCTTATCATGAAGATCCGGGACAGTTAAAGGAGTAGGCTGCAATGATGGATTATGTGAATGCGTTCTGGGTGGGCGGACTGATTTGTGCGCTGGTTCAGATTCTGATGGAAAAGACAAAGATGATGCCGGGAAGGATCATGGTGCTGCTGGTCGTGTCGGGAGCGGTGATCAGTTTCTTAGGCTGGTACGAGCCCTTTCAGGAATATGCGGGAGCGGGAGCCAGCGTGCCTCTTTTGGGCTTTGGAAATGTTCTCATGAAAGGTGTCAGGGAAGCCGTGGACGAGCAGGGGCTGCTGGGCGTCTTTGCGGGCGGATTCAAGGCAGGCGCTGTAGGCACCGCGGCGGCTTTGATCTTCGGGTATCTGGCAAGTTTGGTATTTAAGTCAAAAATGAAGTAGGGATGCCCTTTCCTTCCAGATACTTCATCAACGCTTTGTCCCAGATGGCGTCCGGCTCCCTGGAGGGCAGGAACGTCTGATAGGCGGTGCCCGTGGTCAGAACAGCCCTGGTTCCGTCATAGCGGATGTTCAGAACCAGCGCTTTCACCAGGGAAGGATCCACATCGCTGCCTTCCTTTGTCAGCAGCGCCGCAGCCTTTTCAGGCATGAGATGCAGGACAAAGCGGAAAGACAAAGGGGTGCGCTTTCCTTTGATCAGGTCAAAGCACAGCCCTTTTACTTCGCTCCAGGGACGGAAGTCATAGGGCAGTTCCACTGGTTCCCTGTCGTCGCTGCTGAAAAAGTCTCGATTGATATGTCCGTCTATGGTAAAGGTGCAGGCGGTGCTGATCACCGCCTCCTCCAGCAGGAATATATCAAAAGTGTCCGCAGCCAGCAGCTGGTTCATAAATTGTTTCATGGATGTAATCTGTAATGCGATCATATCGTTCTCCGTATTTTTGTGATATCGTTAGTTACTTTTCACACCTGCGCCACCGCGAGGGTCAAAGACACCGTTGCTTGCAGCAGGGCCTTTGATTGTAGTATACTGTTTGAAAAGAAGATAGTCAAGCCACTGCGCTGCTTGATGTACCCTGTGGTAAAAGAGAGGGTTACCGGTCACGCACAAAGCGCGTGAAAACGCCTTGCGGCGGCGGGGTGTGAAAAGTGCCGGGAAAGGAATACATATGGAAAATTTCAGGTTTGAAGAGATGGAGTACTTGTCTGTGGATCTTCCGGAAGACATCTTAAAGCGAAAATGGCACGGGGACTTTCAGGGAGCGGACAGGCTGATCGGCCTGTGGCTGGAAAAGGATATTCCCGCCGGACTCAGGAAAAAGCTGGTTCTGGAACGGGAGATCATAAAGCGGCTTCCCGCGGAGTATCCGTATCGTTATGAGGAGGCGTTTGCGAGACTGCAGGAAAAGGTGCCGAACCTGACGGAAGAGGAATTTCGCGGGCTTCAGGATCAGGGGAGGATAGACTGGATCTATGTGGACGGGGAGGAGCGTTTTTTTAACCGGTTTGTGGAAACACTGTTGAAGGTCACTCCTTCTCTTTCGGAACATGTGGCAAGGGCATCCCTGGATGAAAAAAACAGGGAGAAGCAGGCTCTGCTTGACGTGATCCGGCAGATAAAGGAACAGGGATCGGCGGAATGCCGTTTTCATATCAGGGCATCCCTGTGCATCAAAGAAGAGAGCTTCCGAAAAGGCCGTGTAAAGGTACATATTCCTGTTCCTGCGGAATGCGGGCAGCTTGAAGATATCCGGATCCTTGCCGCATATCCGGAACAGTATGAACTGGCGCCTTCCGACAGTCCCCAGAGGGCAGTCTGTTTCCGGGAAGATATGCGGGAAAACCATGAGTTCCGGGTGGAGTATTCCTATCTGAACAGGGTGGACTACGTGGAGATGGAGCCATCGGAGGTACAGCCCCTGGATCCGGCGGATTTTGCGGAAGATCTGGCGGAGCAGCTGCCCCATATCCGTTTTACACCTTATATGCGTGCGCTGGCGCAGGAATTGACGGAGGGGCTGGAAAATCCTCTGGACAGGGCAGGGCGTATTTACGATTATATTACCGCCCATGTGGAATATTCTTTTGTGAGAAGCTATTTTACCATTGAGAATCTGGCGGAATATGCGGCTGTGGGCGGCAGGGGTGACTGCGGGCTCCAGGCGCTGATGTTCATTACCCTGTGCCGGATCGCGGGTGTTCCGGCCAGATGGCAGTCCGGCCTGTATACAACGCCCTTTTCTGCCGGATGCCATGACTGGGCACAGGTATATATTGCTCCTTATGGCTGGAGGTATGTGGACTGTTCCTTTGGGGGAAGCGCTTACCGGGAAGGGGATGAGGAGCGGAGACGGTTCTACTTTGGCAATCTGGACCCTTTCCGCATGGTGGCCAACTCCCGGTTCCAGCAGGAATTTGATGTGAAAAAAGATTTCCTGCGGGCTGACCCGTATGACAACCAGAGAGGTGAGGCGGAGTATGAGGACGGAGGATTGGGATTTGGGGATATGACCTGGAAAGCGGAGGTTCTGGGGGGCTTCTTTCCCGACAGCTGCAGACATTGAAAGATTTACTTTTTATTGTATGATCAGCGATAGTATGTTAACATATGAATTGGTAATGAGAAATACAGACGATGAGGATAGCATAATATGGAACTTTTTGTTCTTTTAGGTATTTATTGTATTCAAGGCGCCGTATGGGGATGGGCGGTCAACAAGGTTATTGAAAATAAGGGCTATCAGGAAAACTGGTTCTGGTGGGGATTTTTCTTTGGACTGATTGCATTGATTGTCGCATTGACCAAACCGGATGCGCCGAGAGCATCGTATGACGGCAGTTCCTATTTTGGAGACACCAGCTCCATTGTGGGCAGAGGCTTTGGATCGGAAAGAAAGGCAGATCGCGCGAAAGGGGAATGGAGATGCTCACATTGTGGAGCGATTAATGCCAGCTATGTGGGCACTTGCAGCTGCGGATGGGACAAGGCGGGAAATTCCCCCGGGCACAGTGCAGAGCAGACGCAGCAGAATACGAAGGCAGAACAGACGCAGCAGCCGTCAATGCTGTACTGTACATCCTGTGGCAGACAGGTGGAGGCGGATTCCAGATACTGCCGATACTGTGGGGCAAAGCAGCAATGACGGGGAAATGATAGATGAAAGAAATCAGACTAAGGGATATGGTAAAAAGGCCGCGAGGCCTGGCAGTGAAACCGGTGAGATAGTGGGAAATCAGGTCGGTATGAAATTAACGACAGGCTATATGAATGTTTCTTTCATGAAAAAACTTGATTTTCCCGCAGAATACAGTATACTAATAATAATTGGCGAGTGGTTACGATGGAGTAGCTTCATAGTGAATGCTGCTCCATTTTCCTGTTTTGCCAGTAATGAAACGCATTTCCGGAATCCGCAGGCTCTTTGGCATAAACAGCGGACAGGGAGAGAATGGCGATTGTCTGGATTCGTTACAGTTCAGTGTCCTGCCTGAATGAATACCTGGATTCTGAAAATGCGTAAATAGGAATAGGAGGAGAATGTTATGAAGAAGAAACTGCTTTCAACGGCTCTGTCGGTGGCAATGGCTGCTGTCATGCTGACAGGCTGCGGCGACGGTCAGTCGGCAAGCGCTTCCGGAAACGGCAGCAGTATGTACCGCGTCCTGTATTCCAGCGAGGTTTCCACGCTGAATTACCTGACTACCGCTACTACCAATGAATACCAGATCGGCGCCAATGTAATTGACACCCTGGTGGAATATGATAATTTCGCGAATCTGCAGCCCGGTCTGGCGACAGAGTGGAGCTATGACGAGGCTTCCATGACCTGGACCTTTACCCTGCGCGAGGGACAGAAGTGGGTGGATCATACCGGCACGGCGGTTGCCGATGTAACGGCCCAGGATTTTGTGGACGCCATGGCGTATGTGCTTGACCCTGCCAACAACAGCGCTACGGCCGGCAACCTGTTCGGCACCATCAAGAATGCGGAGGAGTATTACAATGGCCTTGCAGGAGAGGAAGGCGCGGCCAAGATCGACTTTTCCGAGGTAGGCGTAAAGGCTGTGGATGCGACCACCCTGCAGTACACCCTGGCGTCGGAGTGCCCTTATTTCCTGTCCATGCTTACCTATGTGTGCTTCATGCCTGCATACGGTCCCCAGCTGGCAGAGCAGGGTGTGGATTTCGCCACGGCTGCCGATAAGATGTACTATTGCGGCGCGTACTACATTTCATCCTACGAGCCCCAGGTACAGATGGTACTGACCAAGAATCCCAGCAACTGGGATGCGGAGCATGTTTACATCGATGCCATCCAGAGAACCTACAATGCCGAGGCAGACACCATCGGCGCGGAGATGGCAAAGAGAGGCGAGATCGATCAGACTACCCTGGGTTCCGACATTGTGGACGCGTGGATGAGCGATTCCGCTACCAGCAATATGGTCAGCATGCAGAGACCTAAGATTGACTTTGATTATTTCTACTGCTTTAACTTTAATGTACATAAGCTGAACGAGGATTTCTACAGGGACGGAATGACCGGCTACAGCATCGATGAGAAGTATGAGCCGGCCAACTGGGAGATCGCCGTGAACAACGAGAATTTCCGCCAGTCCATCATGCATGCAATCAACCGTACCAGCACTGTTTATATCAGCACGGGCGACTATGCGGATCCTGCCAATTATATCCAGAATACCATTACTCCCGCAGGCTTTTCGGTAGACGAGTCCACAGGAAAGGATTACACGGAGCAGGAGGCATTTGCCGATATTACGGCGAAGGATTTCTATGATCCCGATGCGGCGGTGGCCTATAAGGAGGCGGCTATGGCTGAGCTTGCTTCCCAGGGAGTTACCTTCCCGGTAAAGACACTGGTCCGCTATAATCCCACCACTACCAACTGGGAGGAAGAGTGCGTGGTGCTGGAGCAGCAGCTGGAGAGCGTCCTGGGCGCCGATTATATTGACGTCATCGTGGAGGCGGGGCCTTCGGACAGCTTCCTTACGGATGTGCGCCGATCCAGCGATTACATGCTGCTTCTGTGTAACTGGGGTGCGGATTACGCCGATCCCGAGACGTGGACGGATCCCTTCTATCAGTCGGCAAACGGCGACGGCACATATAACCGTGGCATGAGATACGCTTATATGGCATATGCTATTGAAGATAATACTGCTTCCGCCGAAACCGTGAAAGAATACTTCGAGCTGGTGGAGGCTGCAAAGGCGATTACGGATGACACCACGGCGCGTTATGCGGCGTTTGCCGAGGCGGAGAGTTACCTGATCGAGCACGCCCTGGCAGTGCCTTACGGTGTGACGGTCAGCGACTTCGTGGTTTCCAGGCTGAATCCCTGGGAGGGACAGTATGCCGCATTCGGCGTATCCAATCTCCGCTACAAGGGACAAAAGCTGTATGATCAGCCGATTTCCATGGAAGAGTTTGAAAAGTCTGCGGCAGAGCACAAGTAAAGGAAGGATGTAAAAACCAATGAAAGTGCCGGACAGAGGTAATGGAAAAACTTGACACATGGAATACGTTGGAATAAGATAGTAAAGGGCAGGTATGGGAGGGTTCCTGTAGCTGCCTGTTTTCTATTCATGGCAACGGAGCCCGCGGAGAGTGGATCTGTTACAGGCATACCGGTATACATGTATAATTACAGGAACAATATTGGAGATCATTATGGCGAAATACTTGGTAAAGAGAATCGGGAGATCCCTTTTGACGCTGGCGCTGATCATATGTATCGTCTTTATCCTGATGCGTCAGATGCCCATTGAGGGGTACTTCCAGAATTTTGACAAACTGACGGATGCGCAGATTCAGGCGGGCTTAAAGGAGCAAGGGCTGCTGGATCCCCTGCCGGTACAGCTGGTGCATTTCTTCCAGAATATGTTTAAGGGGGATTTCGGGGTGTCCCACAGCTACCGCGTCAATGTCCCTGTCACGGAAATATTGAAGGATAAGCTGCCGGTGTCGATCAGGCTGGGCTGCCTGTCCATTCTTGTGGCAATGTGTCTCGGTATTCCGCTGGGAACGCTGATGGCTCGGTACAAGGGCAGATTTTTTGATAAATTCGGCACACTTTTTATCGTCTTTATCCAGGCGGTGCCCGCAGCAGTCTACTTCCTGTTCATTCAGATGTACGGCACCACTCTGCTGAATATCCCGCTGCTCTTTCATCCAAACAACTGGCGGAGCTGGGTCCTGCCGGTGATTTCCATGTCCCTGGGCAATATCGCCTACTACGGTATGTGGCTGCGGCGGTATATGGTGGATGAGAGCAATAAGGATTATGTGAGCCTTGCCAAAGCGAAGGGCGCTTCGGGCGGCAGGATCATGTTCCGGCATATCTTCCGGAATGCCTTTGTTCCCATGGTACAATATCTGCCCTCTTCCTTTTTAAATACAGTGATCGGTTCCATTTACGTGGAATCCCTGTACAGCATTCCCGGTATGGGCGGTCTGCTGGTGACGGTGATCAAGGATAACGACAACAACATGGTTCAGGCCATTGTTTTACTATATGCCATGGTGGGCGTCATCGGCCTGCTGCTTGGCGATATCATGATGACGGTTCTGGATCCCAGGATCAGTCTGGGCAGGAAGGAGGGCGGACGCTGATGCTTTCTTTGAGGGATAAGCTTTCCAGAAATCTGGAGGAAGCCGCAGAATCGCAGATCAGGGCGGAAGTGGACAAAACAGCCGGTATCAGTGACCGGGAACTTTTTTCCTATGCCCGGTATGATGAGAAAGAGGCGGAGAAGACAGGCTACAGCAACTATTCCTACTGGGGCAGTACCGTGCGGATGTTCTTTAAGAATAAGGGCGCCGTGGCGGTCATGCTGCTGATGCTCGGGATCCTGCTGTTTACTTTTATCCAGCCCCATCTGCCGGGACAGTTCGACCCCAACACAGTGAATAACGATCCCAACACTTCCATGGCTCTGCGGAATGTGCCTCCCAATGACACCTTCCTTTTTGGCACCAACAATATCGGCCAGGATCTCTGGGCGCGCATCTGGGCAGGAACAAGGACGTCCATCCTGATCGGGTTCGCGGTGGCCATGATAGAGGCGGTGGTGGGGATTACCATGGGTGTCCTGTGGGGATATCTGCGGAAGCTGGATTTCTTCTTCACGGAATTGTACAATGTGCTGGACAATATTCCCCAGACCATCATACTGATCCTGGTGGCGTATATCCTTTCCCCCAGCGTGAAAACGCTGATCTTTGCCATGTCACTGACGGGCTGGATCGGTATGGCGCGGTTTATCCGCAATCAGATCCTGATCATCCGTGACAGGGATTATAACCTTGCGTCCAGATGTCTGGGAACGCCTACCAGAAAGCTGGTTCTGAAGAATCTGCTGCCTTATCTGGTATCCGTGATTATGCTGCGTATGGCGCTGTCCATTCCCGGAGCCATAGGCAATGAGGTGTTTGTCACATACATAGGCCTGGGACTTCCCACATCGACTCCCAGCCTGGGAAACCTGATCGACGCGGGGCGGGCTGTGATGATGAACGTGTCCCAGAGATATCAGCTGATTTATCCCACGGTGATCCTATCCATTGTGACGATTTCCTTTTACATTGTGGGAAATGCCTTTTCCGACGCTGCGGATCCCAAAAACCACAGGTAGCAGTGTGAGAAGACGTTCTTCCGGGCGTTGCCCAAAGAGGTGGGCGTTGCCCAAAGAGGTGGGCGCTGCCCAAAGAGGTGGGCGTTGCCCAAAGAGGTGGGCGCTGCCCCCTCTTGGCGGTATGGAGGTTTTAATGAAAGAAAACGACAATTTATCAAATGTTATATTATCGGTCAGAAACCTGAACATTAAATTTACGCTGCGGGGGCAGGTGCTCCATGCGGTCAGGAATGTGTCCCTGGATGTATATAAAGGCGAGAGTATTGCGGTGGTGGGAGAATCCGGCTCCGGCAAATCGGTGCTGACCAAGTCCTTTATGGGGCTGCTGGACGGTAACGGATTCATATCCTCAGGTGAGATCCTTTATAACGGGAAGGATCTTGCGAAATGTAAGACGGAAAAGGAATGGCAGGGGATCCGCGGTGGTGAGATCGCCATGATCATGCAGGATCCCATGACAAGCTTAAATCCGTTAAAGACCATCGGAGAGCAGATTGCGGAAGCGGTGCGTCTCCATCAGCCTGACATCAAGGGAAGGGAGGCCGTGCGAAATAAGGTTTACTCTTATTTACGGGATGTGGGCATCCGGGATCCGGAAAGACGCTATAAACAATATCCCCATGAATTCTCGGGCGGTATGCGGCAGCGTGTGGTCATTGCCATAGCCCTTGCCTGCAACCCTGAGATACTGATCTGCGACGAGCCCACCACGGCGCTGGATGTGACCATTCAGGCTCAAATCATGGGGCTGTTGAAGGAATTGAAGGCAAAGTATGACCTGACCATTATTTTTATCACGCATGATCTTGGAGTGGTGGCCAATATTGCGGATAGGGTGGCTGTTATGTACGCGGGGGACTTTGTGGAGATCGGGACGGCGGAGGATGTGTTCTACGATCCCAGGCATCCCTACACATGGGCGCTGCTTTCCTCCCTTCCCCAGCTGGGACAGAAGGGGGAGGAGCTGTTTACCATCAAGGGAACGCCTCCCAGCCTGTATAAGGCCATAGAGGGGGACGCCTTCGCGCCCAGAAATCCCAAAGCGTTGAAGATCGACTTCCTGATGGCGCCGCCCTGCTTTGAAATCAGTGACACCCATAAGGCAAAAACCTGGCTTTTGGATCCCAGGGCGCCGAAGCTGGAGCCCCCTGAGGGGATTCGGAATCTGAAGAATCTGGAGGTGCTGGGATGAGTACGGATAGAGAAGTCCTGTTGGATGTAAAGGATCTGCATGTCACCTTTGGGAACGGCAAAAAAGCCTTTGAGGCGGTTCGCGGAGTCAGCTTTCAGGTATACCGGGGAGAGACCTTCGGCATTGTGGGGGAGTCCGGCTCCGGCAAGACAACCATCGGACGCGCTATCATGCGGATTCACCCCGCCTCCGCGGGAGAGATACTCTATAAAGGCAACCGGATCAACGGCAGGATCAGCCGGCAGCTGGACAGGCAGATCATCCAGGAGATACAGATGATCTTCCAGGATCCCATGGCGTCCCTGAACGAGCGGGCCAAGGTGGATTATATTGTCAGTGAGGGGCTTTTGAACCTGAATCGGAAGATAAGCAGGGAAGAGCGGATGCAAAAGGTGCAGCAGGCGCTGGCGGAGGTGGGACTGCTTTCGGAGTTTGCCAGCCGTTTTCCCCATGAGTTTTCCGGAGGCCAGAGACAGAGGATCGGTATTGCCAGGGCTTTGATCATGGAGCCGGAGTGCATCATTGCGGATGAGCCGATTTCCGCCCTGGATGTGTCCATTCGGGCTCAGGTGCTGAACCTGCTGGCTTCCTTGCAGAAGTCACGTGGGATCACTTATATCTTTATCGCCCACGATCTGTCAGTCATGCGCTATTTCTCCGACAGGATCGCCGTGGTGTACAAGGGGCGCATTGTGGAACTGGCGGAGACCGAGGAACTGATCACCCATGCCGCCCATCCTTATACGAGGGCGCTGCTGTCCGCGATTCCCATGCCGGATCCCGTCAGGGAGAGGGAAAAGAAGCTGACAGTCTATGACCCGTCCATCCATGATTACGACAGGAATCCTCCCAGGTGGCGGGAAATCCGCCCGGGACATATGATCCTGGCAAATGACAGGGAAATGGCAAACGGATTTGGGGATGGGACAAAATAAACCAAAAGTGTAAAAAATATGTGATATGGCAATAATATGCTTTACATACTGCATTTAGGATGCTATCATATATGGTAATGAAAACCATATGTGGTAGCATTTTTGGTCACGTTCCAGGAAATGTGATCTGCATCGCCTTTTGTGCTCATGGCCGAAAGCGTCTGCCGGATGAAAGATACAACAGCAGGCTGGTGTAGATACAGGGTTTCAGATAATTAACAGGCCGCCGGCACAGTTTGACAGCTGTCATATCGATGCGGCAGAATGCGAGGAATTATGAGTTACAGAATCGTTGTGGACAGTTGTTGTGAGCTTCCGGAGGAGCTGTTGAAGGATCCCCGTTTTGTGCGGGTTCCCCTTGGGATTGAGGTGGGGGACTATCGGATTCAGGATGATGATGATTTTGACCAGAAGGTGTTTTTGAAGAAGGTGGCGGAAAGCCCCCAGTGCCCCAGATCCTCCTGCCCCTCGCCGGAGCTTTTCAGGGAGGCTTACAGAGGGGAGGCTGATCATGTTTATGCCATAACGTTGTCCTCCCACCTGAGCGGCAGCTATAACAGCGCCAAGCTGGGGATGGACCTGTATCGGGAGAAATACGGCGACAAACAGATCCATGTGATAGACTCTGAATCTGCCAGCGGCGGAGAGACACAGCTGGCGTTGAAGCTGATCGAACTGGAGGAAGCGGGACTTTCCTTCGAGGAGATCGTAAAGCAGATCGAGAGTTACCGTGACAGTGTGCATACTTATTTTGTGCTGGATAATCTGGATACCTTTATTAAGAACGGAAGAATTTCAGGTATTAAGGCTTTGGCCGTGTCCAGCCTGAATATCAAGCCGGTGATGATAGGAGTCAAGGGAAAGATCGAGCAGAAGAGCCAGTCCATCGGTATCAGGAAGGCATTGGCTAAGATGGCGGAATTTGCGGCGGCAGAGGTGGATCAGTCGGAGGAGCGCCGTCTGATCATCACGCATTGCAACGAACTCTCCAGGGCGGAGATGGTGAAGGAAATTATCCTGGCAAAGCGGAAATTCAAAGAGTGCATTGTGATGGATATGAGAGGCATCAGCAGCATGTACGCCAATGACGGCGGGGTGATTGTGACTACCTGACTGCAAATAAGGAGAAAGAGCGCATGCTCTTTTCATCATGTCGGGAACAGTGCTCTGCCGAGAAATACCAGCAGACAGACCTGTAATAGGAAGATGGCAGGCATCCCGTACTTAAAATACCAGTGCTTTGTCTTGTGGCGGAAATGGTTCATACCAAGGGTGCAGCCCAGTGCACCACCCAGCAGGGCGACCGTAAATAAAGAAGCCTCCGAGATGCGCCAGGCACCCCGGATGGCTCTTTTTTTGTCCACGCCCATGATAACATAGCCGATGAAATTAATCAAAAGGAGATACCCTCCTAAAATCGTAACTGAGGTCATTCCATCCTTCCTTCTTCCAGCGAGGGTCAAAACCCGTTGCCTGCAGCGGGGAATTGATTTACAGCGGAATCTTTGATTTCAGGAAAACGCTGGTGAAAGCGTTTCTTTAGAACAGCTCCTCACCCTGCTCCTGCATCTTCATGGCGCGTACCTTGCAGGAAAGTCCGAACAGATTGATAAAGCCTTCTGCATCGTGGTGATCGTACAGATCGCCGGTGGTAAAGGAAGCGATGCTTTCATTGTAAAGGGTATAAGGGGAAGTGGTGCCAGCCTTGATGATATTGCCCTTGTAAAGCTTGAACTTCACTTCGCCGGTGACATATTTCTGTGTCTCTTCAATAAATGCCTGTTCCGCCTGACGCAGGGGTGTGAACCATTTTCCTTCATATATCAGGCTTGCGAAACGGCTTCCGATCTCTTTCTTCATTGCATAGGTGTCACGGTCCAGGATCAGTTCCTCCAGCTGCTGATGAGCCTCCATCAGGATGGTGCCGCCGGGGGTCTCATAGACGCCGCGGGACTTCATGCCCACCACACGGTTTTCCACAATATCGATGATGCCGATACCGTGCTTTCCGCCCAGTTCGTTCAGGGTGCTGATGATCTCGGATACTTTCATCTTTTTGCCGTTTACGGAAGTGGGAACACCCTTTTCAAAGGTCATGGTCACATATTCGCCCTCCTCGGGAGCCTTTTCAGGCGTGGTGCCCAGCACCAGTAGATGCTCAAAGTTAGGCTCGTTTGCGGGATCCTCCAGTTCCAGTCCTTCATGGCTGATATGCCAGATATTGCGGTCGCGGCTGTAAGAGGAATCAGCGGAGAAGGGAAGGTGGATGCCGTGGGCCTGGCAATAAGCGATTTCGGACTCACGGGAATCCATGGTCCACTTATCGTTTCTCCATGCTGCAATGATCTTGATATCAGGAGCAAGCGCCTTGATACCCAGTTCGAAACGGATCTGGTCGTTGCCCTTTCCGGTTGCGCCATGGCAGATGGCGGTAGCCCCTTCTTTTCTTGCGATCTCTACCAGTTTTTTGGCGATGAGGGGTCTTGCCATGGAAGTGCCCAGCAGATATTTATTCTCGTAAATGGCATTTGCCTGCACACAGGGAACAATGTACTCGTCACAGAACTCGTCGATCACGTTCTCTATGTAGAGCTTGGAAGCGCCGCAGGACTTTGCCCTTTCCGCCAGGCCGTCCAGTTCCTCGGCCTGTCCGCAGTCCACACAGACGCAGATCACCTCATAGTCGAAATTCTCCTTTAACCAGGGAATGATGGCGGTAGTGTCCAGACCGCCGGAATAAGCCAGAACAACTTTTTCTTTCATTATAATATCCTCCAATCAATATTTGTATGATTCAACTCGAAACAACTATACAACAGAAATGCCATAATTGCAAGAAAAATGGATAATGCATGGCGGAACGGTTACAATACATAAAAGAAGCGAATGCAACACTTTGTTAACAAGTGTTGCATTCGTGCCTGTTATTTTATTTATCGGATCAGATCGGAAATACTTTAGGGCAGAGACAAAAAATTTTCACCTGTGCGGTTGCAATCCAATGACCTGTCTGCATGCCATTTATGGCAATGCAGGCGGGGCGTTGGATTAGCAACCCACCTTCAAATGAACAAAACGCGGATGCGTAAGCAGACGCATAAGCGCGTAAGCGCGGGTTTTGCAAATGTGGAAGTCGGGTTGGATGCTCCTTGGAGCGTCCAACCGCACAGGTGGAAAATTTTAAATTTTTTGTCTCTCAAATGTCAGATCTTCAGGAAATCTGCAATGTCAGAGAAACGGATCAGCAAATCATTGTAAATATTTACCTTGACAGTGGCATCGAAGCTATATGTCTACATTTTACAGGGCAATACTTTTAAAGACAGTATCCCTGTCATCCTGTTCGATTCCCAGATAGTGCTTTGTGACCTGATAGGAAGAGTGATTGTAAAGATTCATCAGCAGGGCAGGCGGTGTCCCCTGCTGCCAGGCGTGATACCCAAAGGTCTTCCGCAGGGCGGTGTTCAGGCCTAATATACATAAGGCGTAATTGCGGATATTTCTTTCTTTTTCCAGGTAAAAATCCTTGAATTCATGGAGTAATTTCGGGTCCCTGATCGGCTGTGTCGTGCTCGTTTTTCCTCCTTCCTGTTCCGGCTTTGTCTGTAGCGGATGGAAAGTGCCGTTTTCTGCCGGACTTTCCTGTGAAACAGGCGGCCGGTATGGCCGCCGCTTCCATTATAATGCAACACTTGTTAACAAAGTGTTGTATTCAAAACAGGCAGGGATCGCTGGAAGCGACAGGGAGGTTGGTATGTTAAGACTGACAGTAAGCACGGAAGAGTATCTGATGATCGGCGAGGACATTAAGCTGGTGTTCCTGGGCGGGACGGGAAAGCACTTAAGGATCATGGTGGACGCCCCCAAGGACAAGAACATCGTCAGGAGCACCGTCATGGAAAGGAGCGTCACGGATCCGGAGGAAAGGGCGAAGCTTCCCAGGTATTACGCCCAGGAGGAGCACCCGGAGAAATATGTGAAGAAAACCGGGGCAGGGAACAGGAAGAGCGCGACTACATCCAGGGCGAGGTTGACGCCTTGATAGATGAAATCGACCGTGTGTCCGAGACCACAAAGTTCAATGAGATCTACCTGCTGAAAGGCGCATCTACGGAGGTCGGTACTACAGATGCAGTGGCAGTCATGAAAGATTCTGCAAAGCAGCTGGCGGAAGCATCGATTGGTCTCAAGACGGGTGCGGCATCCGTGTATGGCGCAGGCGAGACAGATGCGGTTACTGCTGATGCGGGAGCTGCTGGAGTGTCAATGGCATTGGATACGACAGCGCTTGGGCAAACAAATTATTTGTGAGTCCTACAGGTGCAGGCCAGGCAGGTACTGATCATGTGGAAGTAACAGATGCAAATCTTGCTACTTATTTTGATGTAGCTGATGATGGGACTGTTACTGCGAAAGCAGGTGTGACCTTTGTGGCAGCAGGTAATGTTACATTGGCAAATGCAGGTGGTGGAACTAATTCCAATGGTACGGATGTAGTGACCGGCACGGCAGCATTTACAGCCACTACCGGTACTCTTGACAAGTACGTAGAAGTAGGTGAGGAGGGTGCGTTAAAGTATAAAGAAGGCGCAATGCTGTATACAGCTGCAGCTGACAGTGCCACCGAATTTGGTGATCAGCTTAAAGCTACACAGATTGCAGAAGCAGACTTGGGTACCTACTTTGAGTTAGGTGGAAATCCTATCCGTAAGGGGGCTGCTGATACATCTGATGTTTATGCAGATGAGGACGTGGCAGACTTCTTTACCGAAGACGGTGTTTATAAGGGTGGTCTTTACCTGAAGTATGCTGGTGGCAATATGGTAGAGATTGGTGCAGAGCAGATTGAAAACTACTTTGACATTAAGAGCGTAGACGATGCTGATGGATCTGCCTTGGAGTTTAGCCTTCATGTAGGCGCAGAGGGCGGTGCAATGACTGACGAGAAGGCTATCTCTAACAAGATCACCGTTAAGATCGAGGCAATGAGTGCGGCAGGTATTGGGATTAACGGGCTGAGGAGTCAGACAGGGATGACGGCAAGAGCACAGGCGGCGTCAGGACTGAGGCGGATGCTACAGCCAGCATCGAGACCATCAAGGCTGCCATCAAGAAGGTTTCCCCGCAGCGTTCCGACCTGGGTGCAGTGCAGAACCGTCTGGAGCACACCATCAACAACCTTGACAATATCGTTGAGAATACGCAGTCTGCTGAGTCTGCTATCCGCGATACCGACATGGCGACCGAGATGGTTAAGTATGCCAACAACAATATCCTTGCACAGGCCGGCCAGGCGATGCTGGCACAGGCAAACCAGGCGAACCAGGGCGTTCTGTCCCTGCTTGGTTAATCAGTAACAGCATTAGGGTAGGAACACTGATTTATAAGCAACACGGAACCGCGGGAGGGGTGAGAGCCTTTCCCGCGGATTTTTGTAAGGGAAGAGATACAATTTATGTACTTAAATCAGGCAGAGACGTTTTTCAGAAACACTTGACAGCATAGAAAGATAGAAATGGTATGGCAATGAATAGGATCGGAATGTATTATAACAATGGTTATGGCAGCTGTGCCGTGGATAAGAGGGAAGCATACGCACTTAAAAAAGACACTAAGGAAGATAAATCGCCTTGTTAAGGATATACAACGGATCCCTTTTGAGGGCATGGGGCAGTCGGAGCCGCTGTCGGGAAATTTATCTGGTGGGTGGAGTCGCCATATTGACGAAAAGAACCGTATAGTATTTAATTTTCAGATGGAAAGACAACAACTCTTTCGTGTAAAGACCATTACGGGGCTATGTGATACTGACACTTGAGACAGTTGAGTTTTCAGGAGCATTTAGGACAGGAAACGTTGGTCAGGCGCCTGTAAATACCGGATGCCATGAAAAACGATAAATTGATAATATAATTTTCATAAAATGCTTGACATATGGTTGCACAGGTGGTATTTTTATTTTGTAACAGATAAAGAAGAATCACATCGCACTTTACAGGGTTCTGTGTTTTTGAGTGCTTTTCGGGCGTTTCGCCGCAGATTCAACTTTTAATATAGCAGGGCGGGACACCGTGGGATGTGAAAGTCAAGGAATGCTTTGTCTTCCCGGCCTTTCGGTAAGTAATTTCGTGACGGTTCCTTAGTTTCCCTGCCTCATACAGGCACGTTTTCCGGGAGTGCTATGCCTCTGTATGGAATCCCTGGAAGCATCTGCCGGAAATCAGGAGGGACATATGGGGGATCAGGACAGACCCGGGAAATTGTTTATGGCATGCAGGGACGTGTTTGCGGAACTTGTCAATGTACTGGTGTACCAGGGGGAAAAGGTGCTGGCGGAGGAAAGGATGTATCCGGGACCGACGGAAAGCGTTTACCCACGAAAAGCTACAGAACTGGCCGGCCAGTTCCAGGATTACAGTATGTATGAAGTGGTACAGGGAGAAGTTCACGCGTTGTATACAGTGGAGAACCAAAGCCGTGTGGATCGCCGGAGGGTTCTTCGCCATGCGGGGTATGAAGGCGCTGCCTATCGGAGGCAGTATAGGAAGGGGAAGGAGGAAGGGCATTCCCTGACCGGGCAGCCTTCAGAAGGGCAGAGTCAAAAAGGACAGATTTCGGTCGAGCAGCCTCCGGAAGAATATGACCCTGCGGAAGAGGAAGGAATCTATCCGGTCATCAGCTTGGTGCTCAACTGGGGGGAGAAGCGCTGGACGGCGGCAACCACGATCCCGGATCTGCTGAATTATCCGGTACACAGGGGTGCGGAGGATTATCTGGATAGGAATCGGATGCATGTGTTCGACATGCGGTTTCTGGATAGGGAGGAAAGGAGTCTGTTTGAAGGGGACATGAGGGTGATCCTAGATTACCTTTCTGACAGGGAGAGCCTGATCAGACGCCGTCAGAAGCTGAGGAACCCGGAGGAGGTAATGCGGATGCTCCATGCATTGTCCGGCGATACAAGATATCTGGAAAATATAACGATTATGAAGGGAGAAGGAGGGTCGGTCGTGTGTGATCTGTTGGATGAAATGGTGAATAAGGGAATAGAGATCGGGAAACAGGAAGGCATTGAGGAAGGAATAGAGATCGGGAAACAGGAAGGCCTAAAAGAGGGGATTAAGGCGCTGATATCCACTTGCAGGGAATTTGACGTCTCTTTTGACGAAACGGCGGCCAAAGTGAAAGAGAAGTTCTGCATGGGGGATGGAGAGATCGGGAATAGCATGAAACTTTACTGGAAATGAATGCATTGGTAGAAATTATTTTGAAAAATCTGTGGCGGACTTAACAACCAGGATTCCTTTGCCGATATAATACATAGGAAACTATGCTGACAGTAGACTGAACCGTGTGGAAACGGATTTCCACAGGTGACACAAAACCAAGGAGGGATTTTTATGAGCAGTGTAGCAGGCGTAGAGGAAAATATTGCCAGAAGCTATGGGACAGAACTGGAAAAGGCGGCCGATGCCAGAAAAGCCGCTGATACCGGGAAAGCAGCCGATACCAGAAAGGCAGGCAATTACGGCAAGATGATCGGTCAGCCCAAACTCAGCGACAAGGCGGCAAAGTATTATGAGGAGTTGAAGAAGAAATTTTCCAACATGGATTTTATCTTGGTCAGTGCGGATCAGAAGGAGACGGCGAAGGCCCAGGCGGGAAGCTATGCGAATCCGGTAAAGACCGTGGTATTGATCGATGAGGAGAAGCTGGAGAAGATGGCGGAGGATGAGTCTTTCCGCGCGCAGTATGAAGGGATTATCCGCAGCGCTTCAACGCAGCTGAATCAGCTGAACAAGAGTGTTGGCTCCAACAGCAGCGTCAAGGGCTTCGGTATGCAGGTAAATGACAATGGAACTGCATCCTTCTTTGCAGTGGTGGATAAGTCCCTGGCCGCGCAGAAAGAGCGTATTGCGAGGAAGTCTGCGGAAAAGAAGGAGACTGCGAAAAAGGATGCGAAGAAGGCCGAGAAGGAAAAGCAGGCTGAAGCGTTGGAGGAAAGGCGTAATTCCGGTAAAACCGGTAAGCCTGATGGGGATTATGTGACTGTCACCGCGTCTTCCATAGATGAACTACAGAAAAAGGTGGACAATGTCCTGTATGCCGCATGGAGCGACCAGGTACGGACTGCTGAAGAGAGACAGTGGGGGCAGAATATAGACTTTAGGCTGTAAGCAAGCGACAGTATGCAGTATATCCAAGCATTACAAAAACAGTGTGGACTCACACTGTTTTTTTTGGAGAAATTCTGGTAACAGTTCGGCTTTGGAAATTTTTTGAAATAAGGTATTGACAAAAGGAATTAGCTGAAGTATTATACCGGTATAATAATTCATATTAAATTGATGGGAAAAATATGAATTAGAAAGGAGCAACTTATGGAAAAGAGGAATGTCATGATTGTTGAAACCCGGGAAATGTGTGCGGAGGCAATGTGCTGTCAGGGAATGTGTTGCAGCACACACTGTTGTTGTAGATAAATATGTTTTGTCAGAAACTTTCTTCACCTTATAGGAAACTGCGTTGTCAGACGCATGCGTTCACAAGTTCGCTGTGCGAACTTGCAAGCGTCACGAAGGGACGCTTTTTTATGGACAGTCAGGTTGTTTGGTGAGGGGGGATCCCTTTTTTTTGTGCTCATTTATAGCTGTCCGGAGTTGTTTCTGCAAAATGCTTTTGTGAACATAGTTGAAGAAAATGAGAAATCATGGATATGGGATTCAGAAAGGTAAGGAAAAATATGAAAAGAAAAAATGCAAAAAGAAAGATTACAGAAATAACAGCACTTGGTTTGGCAGCCATTGTGTCATTAGGCATTACTGCATGCGAGGCTGCTTCGGCGTCCGGTACAAATGCGGCGCAGGAGCCATCCGCAGAGCCGGCCTCTGGTGGGGCACAGGTTTCCGACACTGCGCCGAAGGATGGAGTTAGAACCCTTTATTATGCGTTTACCACCACAGGGGCAAACTCCTATATTGATGAGGAGGGCAATCCGGACGGTTATGAATTTGCCGCGGTAAAAGCAGTATTTGATCTGCTTCCCCAGTATGAACTGGAATTCGTGCCCACCTCCGACGAGGATCTGCTGATTGGTCTGGAATCGGGGAAGTATGACATAGGGACAAAGGGTGCGTGGTGGACGGCAGCGAGGGAGGAAAATTATATTTTCCCCGAACATTACATTGGCACCAGCATGATAGGGATCACCTTCCGCACGGAGGATGCGGATCAGGTCACGGACCTGGAATCCTTTGCAAGGTTCAGCGGCAACCTGGTTCCCATTTCACCCCAGAATGCCCAGTACAATATTATCCAGCATTATAATGAGACCCATCCTGATGCACAGGTCCAGCTGACGGAACTTGATAATTTTGGCTCTAATGACGCTTATCAATGGGTATTGGAGGGAAGGTATGACGCTTATGTGGATATCCGTTCCATGTATGATGCCAGGGTTGCGGCGGAGGACGGGGAGTACCATCAGTATGCGGATCAGCTGTCCTATGTGACATATGAAGCAATTCCCACATGGGCTTTCTTCAATAAGAACAACCAGGAGGTTGCGGATGCCTTTGACGAGGCATGGGAACAGCTCTATGAGCAGGGCGTTTTCGAGGAACTGGCACAGAAGTATTTTGGTTACAGCCTGTTTGATTATGTGCCTGAGGGCTATCAGAAGGGCGACGAACTGTAGTGCAGCGTCCTTCTGATTGACTGTTTGTGCCGACTGCGTCGGCATGTCTGGAAGTGGAAAGAAAAGGAGAGTAAAGTTATGGCAAAGCAGATTATTTTGGATCTTTTTGATCAGAAAAAGGTAGACAGGGTGCCCGTGGGATTATGGTGGCATTTCACGGATTCCTCGGAGTGGGGAGCGGGAACCAATGAGCAAGTCTTTCAGAGAGCCTTTGAGGGGCATAGGGATTATGCGAAGGAGGCAAGGCTTGACCTGCTCAAGGTAATGCCGGATGTATACTTCGTGCTGCCGAACCTGGATGGCGTGGACATTACCGATGCAGGGCAGCTGCTGGCTGTCAGGCCTGTGGGGGCTTATGATCCCTTTTATGAGAACCAGGTCAGGCTGATCCGGCAGCTTACAGACGAGCTGGGCAATGACACGGCAGTATTTCCCACAGTATTTTCTCCTTATTACTATCTGTTGTTTTCCCAGCTTCGCACCAAGGGGAAGGCGAATACGGAGGCGGAACTGGCTAAGGCGGTGAAGGAGCATCCGGAGGCGTTGAAGCATGCCGTGGATGTGGTCGCGCAGGATCTGATTGCCCTGAGCAGGAGGCTGCTGGCGGAGGCAAAGGCAGACGGGATTTTCTATGCGGTACATAATTTTAAGACCATTGGAAAGGGGGATTACCTGAATGTATTTACCCCCGCGGAAAGGCTGATCGCGGATGAGATTGCGGCGGTAAAGGATTACACCATTCTCCATGTGTGCGGCAGTATCGGGGTACCCAATGATTTTTCCCTCTATGCAAATTATCCGTACAAGGCATTGAATTATGCGGTCAGCAACGAGAAGTTTTCCCTGGCGGAGGCGAAGAGGCGTTTTCCTGACAAGGTGATCATCGGCGGCTTCAGCACAAAGCCGGATTCCATTATTTACAGTGGAAACAGGGAACAGCTTCAGGCGGAGACGGAGAGGCTGGTGTCCGAGGCCGGCAGGGACCGTCTGGTCGTGGGAGCCGACTGCTCCCTGATCCCCGAGTACCTGAGCCCTGAGAAAGTGGCATGGATCAAGGAAAAGGCGGATGCGCTTTAAAAAGCTTTGGAGAGAGGAAGGAGGCGGAGATAATGGCTTACGCAAATGGAATCAGGCCGGAAACAATCTGCGTACAGGGAAGCGGGGACAGGGACGACCAATATGGTGCGGTCAGCGTCCCGGTATATTTCTCGGCGACATACGCCCATCCGGCGCTGGGAGAGACCACCGGGTACGCATATTCACGGGTGAACAACCCCACCCGTGATGAACTGCAGAAGACCGTGGCGGCGTTGGAAAAAGGAACGGAAGCGCTGGCTTTTTCCACTGGGATGGCGGCTGTCACGGCAGTGTTTGAACTGTTTGGCACAGGGGTTCACATTGTGGCTACAGACGATGTATACGGCGGAAGTGTACGTCTGTGGGAGCATCTGGGGAGACGACTCGGACTGCGGGTCAGCAGTGTGGATACCACGGATTTAAGGAAACTGGAGGAAGCAATCACATCTGAGACCCGGGCTGTTTTCCTGGAAACGCCATCCAATGTCTGCTGATCGTGGACAATACCTTTCTTTCCCCTTATTTCCAGCAGCCGCTGGCCCTGGGGGCAGATATTGTAATCCATAGCGGTACGAAATATCTGGGCGGGCACAATGATGTGCTGGCAGGCTTTACAGTGGTAAAGGACAGGGAATTGTCGGAGAAGCTAAAGCTGATTTACAAGACCACAGGAGCATGTCTGTCTCCCATGGACAGTTTCTTAACCCTCCGGGGCATCAAGACGTTGGCCCTGCGCATGGAACGGCATCAGGAGAATGCGCTGGAACTGGCATTGTGGCTGCGGAATCATTCCAGGGTGTCGGAGGTGTATTACATCGGTCTTCCTGACAGGCCGGATAAGACAGTTATTGACAGCCAGTGCAGCGGTTATGGCGGTATGCTGTCTTTCCGGGTGGATTCTCCTGCAACGGCGGAGAGGCTGCTGAAGGAAGTGAAACTGATCCGCTTTGCGGAGAGCCTTGGCGGAGTGGAAAGCCTGCTGACCTATCCCTACAGACAGACACACGCGGAGGTTCCGGAGGAACTGAGGAGGCGGCTGGGCGTGGATGATACCCTTCTGAGACTTTCCGTGGGAATTGAGAATATCAGGGATCTGACAGAGGATCTGGAGCAGGCGTTTCAGGCCGCTGCAGGACAGGGAAAAGGAAACGCTGATGAAATGGTTCCCTGCGCCGCGGGGTAAGCGATGATCCTCTCAGAAATTTGAAGAAAAATGTACAGGAGGTGGCAGACATGCGTCCCTTTCACCCGTTATTTATATTAGAAATTATACCGGAACTGGTCACTTACCTGCCGGTTACCCTGGGAATGGTCCTGGGAACCGTTCTGTTTGGCGGGATGTGGGGATTCTTCCTGGCCCTTGCAAAGGTGCGGAGGCGCCCTGTCACGAAGGCACTGGCGGAGATTTATACCTATGTGACGCGCTGCGTCCCCTCTGTGGTAATGCTGTTTGTGGTGTTTTACGGATTGCCGGAACTGCTCCTTTCCGTGGGCATCAATATGAATGGGGTTGACAACGGATTCTTTGTGATCGTGACCTTTTCCATATTATATGCGGCCAACATATCAGAGGTCTTCAGATCGGCATACCTGGCCATAGACAAGGGACAGAGGGAGGCAGCGGTAAGCGTTGGCCTCACAGAGGCGCAGGCGTTCCTCAGGATCGTCCTGCCCCAGAGCATAGTGGTGGCGATCCCCAATTTTACCAATTCCCTGATCAACCTGATGAAGGAAGGCGCCTTGGCGTATACCATCGGGTTGATAGACATTGTGGGACAGGGCAACAGGATCATAGGCAGATACCAGGGCTCCTACACGCTGGAAGTCTATCTGGCGCTCGCTGCCCTTTATTGGATCATGACCATTATGATCCAGAAGTTTTTTGGAGCGGTCGAGAAGAAGCTGTCAAGAGGAAAGAAAGAACTGACAACGGCGGCATAAGCAGTTAGGAACTGTCAAAGAATTGATCTTCGCATTTGACTTGTCTGAGTTCGCAAATGCTGCGTCAAAATATAAAGTTAATTCCTAACAGTTCCGTAATTGCAGATCACGGAAAGGCATGGTGTCCATATGGAACTCAATACTAAATTCATGGGGGAAACGCTTGTCAAGGTACTTGCCGGTATTCCTGTCACATTGGAAATAACGGTCTTTACCCTGCTGATCGCCGGGCCGCTGGCATTTCTGTCTGCTGTGGCCAGAGCGGAGAACAGAAAGGTAGCGGGCAGGCTGATCGCCGGATATGTGTCCTTTATCAGAGGAACCCCGGTAATCCTGCAGATCCTGTTTTTATACAGCCTGCTTCCCAGTCTGTTGAACCACCTGATCAGGAACGTGCTTCAGCTGGATTATAATATTTTTGACTGGAATCCTGTCGTTTACGCCTATGTTGTATTTATTGTCAATAATCTGGCCGTATTGACGGAAGTGTTCCGGTCTGCGCTGCAAACGGTGAACCAGGGACAGCTGGAAGCAGGGCTGGCGGTGGGTATGACAAAGAGACAGACTTATCTTCGTATCATCATTCCCCAGGCCATGGTGGCGGCGATGCCCAATCTCTGCAACAGTACCATCGGTCTGCTCAAGAGCACTTCGCTGGCATATATGATGGGCGTGAAAGAGATTACATCCATTGCCAGGACGGCAGCGGCTTATGGCTATGATTATATTGAAGCATACCTGGATGTCTTCTTTGTGTATCTGGTGTTGTGCACAGTGGTGCAGCTCATTTTCAAGGGAATTGAAAAGAGGATATCCGTGTACAAGCAGAGACTGGCCGGATAGGGTGTTTCGAAACAGTGTTATGCAGGATCAGGGAGGAAAACGAAATGTTGGAGATCAGGAACATACATAAGACATTTGGCGGCAATCAGGTATTAAAGGGAGTAAATATCAAGGTGGAAAAGGGTGATGTGGTGGTGATCCTGGGTCCCAGCGGCTCCGGTAAGACGACGCTGCTCAGGTGCATTAATTTCCTGGAGAGGGCTGACGAGGGCAGTCTCGACTTTGATGAGATTCATACGGAGTTAAAGAATGCGTCACGGAGGACTGTCAATAAGATCAGGAAGAAGACGGCCTTTGTGTTTCAGAATTATAATCTGTTCCAGAACAAGACGGCGCTCCAAAATGTTATGGAGGGATTGACTGTGGCCAGGAAGGTCCCCCGGGAAGAGGCGGAGGTGATCGCGAAGGAGGCGCTCGACAAGGTGGGACTTGCTGACCGATATGGTTACTATCCCTCACAGCTTTCCGGCGGCCAGCAGCAGCGGGTGGGAATTGCCAGGGCCGTGGCGGTCAGACCGGAGGTGATCCTGTTTGACGAGCCCACTTCCGCCCTGGATCCCGAATTGATAGGCGAGGTATTGTGTGTCATGAAGGAGTTGGCAAGGGAAGGCGTCACTATGGTGGTGGTGACCCATGAGATGAGCTTTGCCCATGACGTGGCAAACAGGGTAGTGTTTATGGAAGGCGGCGTTGTGGTGGAGGAAGGCACTCCCAGGCAGATATTCCAGTCTCCCAGGGAGGAGAGGACTTCCCAATTCCTGCACCGGATCAACCGCGATTACGATTATTCGATTTAGGGAAACGCCGGTAAATACGCTTTCAGGGCAGAAAAATAAAACAGTGTGGGGATGGTTTCAGGGATTCCGTCGCCCACACTGTTTTTTACCCGGATAGGCCGTCCTGGCCGGGGAAGAATGCGAAGCATTCTTCGAAGTGCTTCGAAGAAGCACTTTTTTACTGCTGTTCTGCCAGAAGCCTGATCAGTGCATCATATTTTTCTTTTAATTCCACGTTCAGCGTGCCGAGCCTGTCAGTATCGACCTCTGAGAACGCTGTCTTGCCGCGGAGAAGCTCCGTGATGTCGGAAGCGTACTGGGCGATGGGATCCAGCCCCAGGTTTGCGGCCACTCCTTTCAGCGTGTGTGCACTTTTGAAGATCTCCTCCGCGTTCTGCTCTGCTATGTACTGCCGGATATTGGCAACGCTCTGATCTGCCTGAAACTTGTTCAGGAATTTGAGATATAATGTCTCGTTTCCCATGAAGCGTTTGACAGTATTGTCAACGTCCATCCCCATTTCTTCAAGTGCTGTTTTAAAATTTGCGTCCATTTTTACCCTCCTGTATACGATATGCTGTGGATCCAATTTTATATATAAGGATTACCAGCCTATTATATTCCATTTCATGGGGCTTGTCTAATATATTTTGCCGCCGGGGAGGGGACTTGCCCGCCTCGTCAGGAATGCGGGGGCTGAATTGTTACATTTTTCATGTGAAAAAAAAGGCGATTCATATTGACAATTTGGGAAATAAATAATATCCTATAAATGATATTTTGTTATAAAAAACAAGTAAAAACAAGGAGCGGCATACAGGAGAGGATATGGATAAAGAGAGAATATTGATCGTAGATGATGAAGAAGTCAATAGAACAATACTGGAGGTAATGTTCGGGGAGAAGTATGAGGTGGTTCAGGGGGAGAACGGCCAGGATGCAGTCGACCAGCTGGAGAAGAACCCCGATTTTGTGCTGGTTCTTCTGGATATTATCATGCCGGTCATGGACGGGTTTGCCGTATTGGAATACATGAAGCAGAAAGATCTGATCGACCGGATACCGGTCATCCTGATCACCAGCGAGACGGTCAGGGACAGCGAGGACAAAGCATATCAGTACGGTATAGCCGATGTCATACATAAACCTTTCTATCCCGATATCGTCAAGAGAAGGTCAAAGAACCTGATCGAACTGTATCAGAACAAGGCGAATATGGAGAGGCGCCTGAAGGAACAGGAAGAGGCCATTCTGGCACAGCAGAAGAAGATCCGCGAGAACAATGAGTTCATGATCGAGGCGCTCAGTTCCGTGGTCGAATTCCGGAGTTCCGAGTCGGGAGACCATGTGCGCCGGATCAAGTATTTTACCAGGGTGCTTTTGAAATACCTGTCGAAGTATTTCCCTGAGTATGGGATCACGCCCACACAGATCGAAGAGATCACAAAGGCGTCAACACTCCATGATATCGGCAAGATCGGAATCCCCGACGCTATCCTGATGAAGCCGGGCAGGCTGACGACGGATGAGTTTGAGATCATGAAGACCCATACGACCATAGGCTGTGATATGCTGGAAACCTTCAAGAAGGGCGTGGAGAGCGAATTTTACAAATATTGCTATGAGATATGCCGCCATCATCACGAGAGATGGGACGGCAATGGGTATCCGGATCGCCTGAAAGGGGATGAGATCCCTATCAGCGCCCAGATCGTGTCCATTGCGGATGTCTATGATGCATTGATCAGCGTAAGGGTATACAAGGGGGCTTATTCCCATGCCGAGGCTTACGAGATGATCCAGAACGGTGAATGTGGACAGTTCTCACCGGATGTGATGGAATGCTTCCAGCTGGCGAAGCAGGATTTTTATGACATGGTGGAAGTAAACAAGATATTTAGTTTTGTCTAATATAATAAAACAGACAGCGGGATCATAGGATATCCGCTGCCTGTCTGCTTGTGTATGCTCATACCGTCCAAAGAGATGTGCAAGTCTCCCACAAAGAGGCGGGCAAGGCCCCGCAGAAAGCTGGGGTTCCCCTCTTGACGGCATGACGGGAAGTGTGAAAAAGCGGGCAAGGGGTATGGTTATGAAACGGGATGGGACAGAATTGATGCCTGTTGAGAACAGCTTGGAAATGTTCTTCCTCTTTGATACGGACGGAATTATTTTTTACGCGAATGCTGCTGCAAGAGACAGGTTGGAGTACGGGAATGAGATGTGTGGAAACCATATCAGCAACATTTTCCCGAATGAATTTAAAAGAACTGAAACAGGATTTGGCACGGAATATCCTTTCGGCTTCCAGACGAGGAATCTGACGGCTTACCGGAAAAATCTCACCTGTTTCCCCGTGGAGGCGAGGATAGCCTGGCAGGAGGAGTGCGCCGGATATCTGTGTATGGCAAACGATATACTGGAGAGAGAGCATCTGAATCAGGAAATGGAACGCGTCAAACAGGAGGCGGCGCAGGCCCTTCAGGTAAGGTCCGAATTTGTCGCCAATGTGACTCATGAACTGAGGACACCTGTGAACGGCATTCTGGGCAACATTATGGAACTGGCAGAGAAAGAGGATGATGAGCAGAAGAAAAAGACCCTGCAGCTGATCGAGCGCTGCTGCGGGGATATGAACAGGCTGATCAATAATATTCTTGATTTCTCTAAACTTGAAGCCGGGAAGTTTGTACTGGAAACGCGCAGGTTTCATTTTCGCAATATGGTTGACTATGTGAGGGGCAACCATCAGAATAAAATTACAGAAAAGGGATTGGATTTCTTCGTCACAGTGTCTCCCGAGGTGCCGGAGTATATTGTGGGAGATGAATTAAAGATCGTGCAGATCCTGAACAACCTGCTGTCCAACGCGCAGAAGTTTACCCATGTGGGAAGAATTTCCCTGGAGATCCTCAAGACGGCGCAGGTTCAGGACACCGTTGAACTCTATTTCCTTGTGATGGACACGGGAATCGGTGTTGAAAAGGAAGACCAGGACAAATTATTTAAGGCTTTTACCCAGGTGGACGCCTCCATTTCCCGGAAATACGGGGGGACGGGGCTGGGTCTGAACATTACAAAGCAGTTTGTGGAAATGATGGGCGGAAGCATCAGCGTGGAAAGCCAGAAAAATAAGGGAACCACCTTCGCCTTTTCCATATGGGTGGGGGACGGCGATTCCGGCGCCGAGGATTTCACCATGCCGGATGCCGCGGCCCGCAGGGACAATGCGGGACTGTACATCACAGTCCCGGAAACGCAGGAGACAGAGGATGCGGACGCGATGCGCACCTTCGGAACGCCTGAAAACAGGAAGCTGTTGGATAAGACCCTGTCGAAAATGGTGCTTTGTATTGAAATGGAGAACTGGGAGAAGGCAGAGGACTTTATGGAGACCGTGCGGCAGATGACGGAGGGAGCGCCCCATGATGCCGCCAGATGCGTGCTCCGCCTGAAGATGGCTGTCCAGAAGGAAAATTACGACAGGGCTATGACAAGTCTGGAGGAACTGAAAACGGCCATGGAACAGAAACCGGAAGAAGGGGATGCGGCAGATGGATTATGAAAAGAATGAAACCCGCGATTCGGTGATCCTGATCGTTGACGATGTGGAAATGAACAGGGCGATCCTGGAGGAAATCATAAAGGATATGGGATACCGTGCCGTGCTGGCGGAAAACGGTGTTCAGGCTCTGGAGGAATTTAAGCGCTGTAATCCTGACCTGGTGTTGACAGATGTCTCCATGCCGGAGATGGACGGCCACGAGCTTTGCCGGATCTTAAAGGCGAAGCCGCAGACAAGGGATGTCCCGGTGATCTTTATCTCCGCCTTTGGGGAGTCGGAGGATGTGGTAAAGGGGTTTGCCCTGGGGGGCAATGATTATATTGTCAAACCCTTCATTCCGGAGGTGGTACAGGCGAGAGTAAAGCTCCACCTTTCCCTGCATGCCGCCACGCTGAAGATCAGCGAGAACAACAGGCGGCTCCAGAAATCGGTACAGGAGCAGGTGCTGCAGATAGAGCAGGAGCGGAAAAATGTGCTGTACGCGCTGGCCAATATGGCGGCGGAGAAAGCCTTTTACGCGCCTGCATACAGGGAAAGATTGCAGAAAAACTGCCGGATGCTGGCACAGAGCATGCAGTTTTCGCCATTGTTTGCAGAGCATATTTCCGACACCTTTATCGATACCATTGAAGCGGCGGCTGCCCTCTGTGATATCGGAAACATAGCTGTTCCACAGTATGTATTGCAGAAGCCTGCGGCATTGGACGAGGAGGAGAGGAAGCTGGTACAGAGCCATGCGGAAGTGGGCGCCAAGCTGCTTAAGGATCTGCATGCGACAAGTGATTTCAATGACTTTATCCGGATCTCCGTGGAAGTGGTGAATTATCACCATGAAAACTGGGACGGCAGCGGCTATCCGGCGGGGCTGAAGGGGGAGGGGATTCCCCTGGCGGCAAGGATCGTGGCTGTAGCGGATGTCTACTGTGCGCTCACGGAGAAGAGGAGTTACCGTGATGCGTTCAGCAAGGAGGAGGCATTGCAGATCATGCAGGAGGAATCCGGAAAGAAATTCCAGCCGGAGATCTTCCGGATCTTTTCCAAGGTATCCAGGCAGTTGTGCTGAGGGAGCGAAAGCAGCGATTCTCCATAAAGAGATATTGCTTTGTGTTGAGATATTTTTTTGTAAAAGGGGCAGGAAAGTGATATTATGATTTCGGATGAGGAATTTATAAGAATTGTATCTTTTGTGAAAAAAAAATATGGTATTGACTTACATGGGAAAAAGACTATTATTAATGGAAGACTGGAGAATTACCTTAGGAGGGGTGGATGGAGCAGCTTCGGCGCATTTATGAACGATGTGGAGAAGGATAAGTCCGGAGACCTGGAGAGGGCGCTGGTCAATTACCTGACCACGAACCATACTTATTTCATGCGGGAATTCGAGCACTTTGAGTTCTTTAAAAAGGAAGTACTGCCCTGGGCGCAGAAGAAAGCCATGGGTACGAAGGATCTGCGGATCTGGTGCGGCGCGGCCTCCAGCGGCGAAGAGCCTTATATGATCGCCATGACTGTGAGGGATTTCCTTGGGCTGGACTGTGAACACTGGGATGCCAGGATCCTGGCCACGGACATTTCCACCCAGGCGCTGAGTCAGGCCATCAGGGGGGTCTATGATGAAGAACGTATGGCAAAAATACCGGAAAACTGGAGACGCCACTTTTTCCATAAAACGAAAAACGGTGGCTATGAGGTTGTGGATGAGATAAAGCAGCAGGTCATTTTCAGAAAGTTCAACCTGATGGATCCGTTCCCGTTCAAGAAGAAGATGCACACTATCTTTTTGAGGAATGTGATGATCTATTTCGATGAACCGACGAAACGGCAGGTGGTGCAGAAGGTGTATGACGCCCTGGAGCCGGGAGGCTACCTGTTTATTGGAATGACGGAAACCATCGACAGGGACAGTACGCCGTTTCAGATCATACAGCCCTCCATATTCAGAAAATAGGTTTGATGATAGAAAATCAGAGGAAGGATTTAAATTATGAACCCGATTAAAGTTTTAGTTGTGGAAGATTCTCTGGTGTTTAGAGAACTTCTGGTACAGGGACTCAGCCAAGATCCCAGTATCCAGGTTGTGGGCGTGGCAAAGGATCCCTTTGAGGCGCGGGATGCCATATTGAAATATCATCCCGATGTAATGACTCTTGACGTGGAACTTCCTCAGATCGGAAGAGCGTCGTGTAGGGAAAGAGTGTTCTGTTGGGTGTTG